>NZ_JBEZBW010000010.1:0-142063 GCF_040647305.1 Saccharothrix sp. NPDC042600
GCGGGTTTTGAAGTCCTGGACCATGCGGTAGACGGCTTGGGTCTTGGCGTGGGTCCAGTCGTCGGTGTTGTAGTCGTTGTAGCAGAGTTTGGCGGCGGGGTCGGCGGCGCGGGCGGCGCGGAAGGCGGCTTCGATCCAGTCGTTGCCGGTGCGTTGGAGGTTGGAGTTGCGCCGCGCGCCGGAGCTGCCGTCCTCGAACGCTTCGTTGACCACGTCCCAGGCGTAGATCTTGCCCGCGTAGTACTGGGCGACCTTCGTGACGTGGTTGAGCATCGCCGAACGCAGCGCCGTGCCCTCCATGTTCTGCATCCAGCCCGGCTGCTGGGAGTGCCACGCCAGCGTGTGGCCGCGCACGCGCATGCCCTGCGCCCGCGCGTGGTTGACGATGCGGTCGGCGTTGCCGAAGGTGAACTGGTTCTGGTTCGGCTCGGTCGCGTCGATCTTCATCTCGTTCTCGGCGGTGACCATGTCGAACTCGCGGTTGAGGATGCCCACGTACGTCGAGTCGCTCAACTTGTTCGCGGCCACGGCCGTGCCGAAGTAGCGGCCCGACTGGGCCGCCGACGCGCCGAGCGTGGTCGCGGCGTTCGCGGAGGTCGCCACGAGCAGGCCGGCGCTCAGGGTCACGGTGGCGAGCACCGATGACACGAGCGCGGCGCGCGACACTGACCTCGATGTCAGCTTCATGTTTTGGCACCTTCTGGGGAGCACTGGGGACGTCGTCGTGTTCCAGGCCTGAAACTTTTAGCAGTATTGACCGAAACAGATAGTGCCGGCAAGGCCGTACTGAGACGCGCTTCGGACTGCTGACCTGAGGTGTAGGGAGGTCAGCGCATTCGAAACGTTTCGAAACTATGCGGCAGCGTCGAGCGCCTCGGCGACGGCGTCCCGCACCGCGCGCTCGTCCGGCGCGGTGCCGCCCCACTCGCGCAGCGAGGTGGTGGGGTCGTCCAGGCCGCAGGCCGGGAACCGGTCGTAGACGGTGAGATCCGGGTCGATGTTGAGCGAGAACCCGTGCGTGCTCACGCCGCCGCGGATGCGCATGCCGATCGAGGCGACCTTGCGGTGCTCCGGCGTCCACACGCCGACCAGGCTCGCCCCGCCGGGCGGGGTGTCGCGGCGGACGGCCGGGAAGCCGAGCGCGCGCAACGCGGCGACGAGCCCGTTCTCCATCCACCGCACCACGTCCGCCGGCCCGCGCTCCCGGACGTGCGCCACCAGGTAGCCGACCAACTGCCCCGGCCCGTGGTAGGTCGCCTGCCCGCCCCGGTCCACCAGGACGGTCGGCAGCCCGGCGGTGACGGTGGGCAGGTGCTCGGCGGGCGTGCGGGGACCGTGGGTGACGACGGGCGGGTGGGAGAGCAGGAACAACCGGTCGCCCGCGCGCCCCTCGCGGCACTCCTGCGCCCACCGCTCCATCGCCACCGCCGCGTCCGCGTAGGGCACCTCGCCGAGATCGACCCGCCGCAGAGCCGGAAATCCCCTCATGGCACCGATGCTACGCCGCGCCGAGGTCAGTCCACAGAGGACTGAAGGGCGGTGGCGAGCCGGTGCAGCCAGTCCCGCGCGTCACCGGTCAGGTCGGGGCGGTCGCTGCGGAAGTTGTCCCAGTCGACCTCCAGCGACAGCACGGACTCCGGGGTGAACCCGTCGGCGAGCGCGCCCAGCTCGGGCCGGATCAGCTCCCGCACCAGCGCGAGCGACGTGGTGGTGTGCTCGGCCAGCAGCACCGCGTCGTAGAGGTCCTTGCCCTGCGGGTAGGAGTCGGTCATCAGCCACTGCAGCTTCCACGCCAGCGACAGCCCCGGGCTCGCCGCGAGCACCGGGACGCCCACCGTGACGGTGACCGGCGGCTCGGGCAGGTGCTCGTTGAACACGAAGTCCAGCTGCACCGACCCGCCGGGCAGGCCCGGCACGTCGAAGGGCACCACGAGCCGCCGGCCCGGCACCCGCTCGTAGGTCCAGATCCAGTCCGAGGTCACGCCCTCCGCGCGCAGCCCGGGGCCGGGGTCCGCGGCCAGCGCCGCCACCAGGTCGGCCGGCATGGCCGACGCCTCCGCGCCGTCGGCGGCGAACTCCCGGGGCACCACGACGAAGTCCAGGTCGCCCGGCTCGCGCGCGGCCTCCCCGAACCACGCCCGCAGCACGACGCTGCCGCGCAGCACCAGGTTCCCCGCCCACCGCGACCCGGCCACCACGGCGAGCACGTGCGCCATCGCCGCCCGGCGCGCCGCGGTCCACCGCTCGCCCTCGGCCGGGTCGCCGAACACCGGCTCGCCCGCCCGGAAGGCGTGGACGAACTGCTTGAGCGCCGGGTCGAACGCGGCCCGCTGCCGGACGTCCCGACGCGGCCCGACCACCAGCGGCCGGTAGGTGGCGGGGTAGCCGTCGAGGCCGGCGGGCGCGGACCGGTCGCGCTCGTCCCGGTGGCCCACCCACGTCCGCCAGTCGTCCTCGGCGTCGATCCAGCCGCGATCGACCTCCAGGGCGTCGTCGTGGACGACGTACTCCTCCTCGACCTCCAGCACCTTCCAGCGCCGCAACGCTTCCAGCAGCGCGTCGAGGCGGGCGCGGGCGGTCGCGCGGCCGACGCCGTGGCAGCGCTGCGTGACGAACCGCTCCTCCTTGCGGCCCTCGGTCCGCCTGCGGGCGTTGCGCGACAGGTGGGCGTTGTGCGCCTTCGCCACGTCGAGGACCGCCGACAGCGCCTTCCAGTCGTCGCGCGGCAGCCGCAGCTTGACGTGGTGCTCGAAGTACAGGTCGGGGCGGGCCTGGTCGTCGGTCCGCGGGACGCCCTCGTTCCACGGCGCCGCCTCGACCTTGACCCGCAGCACCCGCAGCCCCGCGTCCTCGATGTCGGCCCGCCACCGCGAAGCCGTCGCGCGCACCTGCTCCAACGTCCCCCGACCGGTCAACGTGATCATGGGCTGGGACGGCGTCGCGCCCCGGTGCAGCTCGATGTGGCTGAACTTCGCGCCACGCCGGGCGGCGAACGCCGCCAACCCCTCCACCTCCCACTCGGAACCGGTCAGGTGGACCTCGAAGTCGCCGGAGAACATGGGCCGGATCTTCGCACGGCGACCGCGCGGGGGAAGATCGCTCCTGACGCGCGGGTGGCGGCGGCCGGATGGCGTGGGAACCCGCGGGGGTGTCGGGGGATCTCAGTAGGGTGGACCGATCGCGAGATGGGGGAGTGGCGGTGACCGACGAGGCCGATTTCGGGCCCTACCGGATCCTCGGCATGCTCGGCCAGGGCGGTATGGGTGTGGTGTACCGGGCGCACGACACGGCGCACGACCGGGTCGTGGCGCTGAAGAAGCTGCCCACCTCGGTGGCCGACCCCGAGTTCCGGGCCCGGTTCCAGCGCGAGGCGCGGCTGGCGGCCTCGCTGAGCCACCCGAACATCGTGCCGGTGCACGACTTCGGCGAGATCGACGGCCAGCTGTTCCTCGACATGCAACTGGTCGACGGCACCGACCTGCGGCGCATGATGGGGCAGGGCCAGGTGGACCAGGACCGGGCGCTGGCCGTGCTGCGCCAGGTCGCCCGCGCGCTGGACGCCGCCCACGAGGCCGGCCTGGTGCACCGGGACGTCAAGCCCTCCAACATCCTGGTCGACGGGGCCGGCCGCGCCTACCTCGCCGACTTCGGCATCGCCCGCGAGACCTCGCCGGACGCCACCGTGCTGACCCAGTCCGGCGACCTGATCGGCTCGTGGGACTACATGGCCCCGGAACGGCTCTCCCGCAGCGACGTCGACGGCCGCTCCGACCAGTACTCCCTGGCCTGCGTGCTGTTCGAGTGCCTGACCGGCCGCCTGCCCTACCCGGCCGCCGACATGGCCGCCAAGGTCGCGGGCCACCTGCTCCAGCCGCCGCCCGCGCCGTCGGTGTTCATCCCGACCATCACCCCCGCGCTGGACCGGGTCGTCCTGCGCGGCCTCGCCAAGGACCCCGCCCGGCGGTTCGAGTCGGCCACCGCCCTGATCACCGCCGCCGAGGCGGCCTCCTACTCCGGCGGCACCGTCCGCTCGGCCCAGCCGACCCTGCCCGGGCCGTCCAAGGAACGCGACCAGGGCCGCCTGGTCCGGGCGATCATGCGCGCCCAGGAGCGCAAGCCCGGCACCCGCCGGATGCCCTACAGCAGCAAGCCCGTCTGCCCCTACCCCGGCCTGTCCGGGTTCGACCGCTCGGACGCGGCGCTGTTCCACGGGCGCGACCACGTCGTCACCGACCTGTTGGTGCGCCTGGCCGAGCAGCTCGACGGCGGCGAGCCCGTGGTGGTGGTCGGCGCGTCCGGCTCGGGCAAGTCGTCGGTGCTGCGCGCGGGCCTGCTGCCCGCGCTGGCCGGCGGCGACGGGCCCGACCTCGCGGACTGGCCGCAGATCGTGCTCACCCCCGGCCCGGACCCGGTCCGCGGCCTGGCCACCGCGATGGCCGCCCACTCCGCGCTGGACGCGGACGAGTGGGCGCGGGTCATCCGGCAGACGCCCGCGAAGTTCGGCGAGACGTGCGCCCGGTCGGTCGGCGAGACCGCGACCCGGCCGGTGATCCTGGTCGACCAGTTCGAGGAGCTGTTCACCTACGGCGCGCCCGAGGCCGACCGGATCGCCTACGCCACCGCGCTGACCTCCGCGAGCCCGGCCATCGTCGTGCTCGCCGTCCGGGCCGACCTGGTCGACCGGTGCATCGAGTTGGCGCCGTTGAGACCCGCCCTGCAGGCCCCGGTCGTGCTCGGCCCGATGGACGCCACCGAGCTGCGGCAGGCCATCGTCGTGCCGGCCCGGGACGCGGGCCTGGAGGTGGAGACCGGCCTGCCCGAACGGCTCATCGCCGACCTGGGCGTGCGCGGCGAGATCGGCTACGACCCCGGCGCGCTGCCCCGGCTCGCGCACGCCCTGCGCGAGACGTGGAACCACCGCGAGGGCAACATGCTCACCCTCGCCGCCTACCGCCGGGCGGGCGGCATCGACGGCGCGGTCGCCCGCACCGCCGACGAGATCCACGACCGGCTCGACCCGCTGGGCCGGAACCTGCTGCGCACCACGTTGCTGCGGATGGTGACGGTGTTCGACGACGGCACCGCCGTGCGCCGCCGCGTGGACCCGCGCGAACTGCCCGCCCCGATCATCCTCGACCAGCTGATCAGCGCCCGCCTGGTCACCGTGGACGGCACCGGCGCCCGGCTGAGCCACGAGGCGCTGCTGTCCGCGTGGCCCCGGCTGCGCGGCTGGATCGACGAGGACCGCGCCGGCCTCATCCAGCACCGCCGGTTCACCGACGCGGTGCGGGTGTGGCTGGAGTCCGGGCAGCACGCCGACGACCTGTACCGGGGCGTGCGGCTGGCGTCGCTGACCGCCTGGCTGGACTCCGCCCGCGACCGGGTCCGGCTGCAACCGGCCGAGCAGGAGTTCCTGGCCCGCTCGACCGCCGCCGAACAGGCCGGGCAGCTCGCGCAGCGCCGCCGCACCCGGCGGCTGCGGACCCTGGTCGCCGCGCTGAGCGTGCTGCTGCTGGTCGCCGCCGGCGCGATCGTCGTGGCCACCAACCTCCAACAGGACGCCAAGAACCAGCGCGACCGGGCCGAGGCCTCCGGGTTCCTGAACCTCTCCCGCCAACTGGCCGCCGAGTCCTCCCTCGCGCGCGGCGTGGACCCGCGGCGCAGCGTGCTCAACGCGCTGGGCGCGTGGCAGGCGGGCCAGACCGTGGAGAGCCGCAGCGCCCTGCTGGCCAACGCCGTGGACGGCTACCGGGGCCGGATGACCGACCGCCACGACGGCGTGATCTCCTCGGTCGCCGTGTCCGGCGACGGCAAGGTGCTCGCCAGCGGCGGAAACGACGGCTCCCTGCGGCTGTGGGACGTCCCCACCCGCAAGCTGATCACCGTGCTGGACGACGGCGACGGCTGGTACCGCACGGTCTCCATCAGCCAGGACGGCAAGCTGCTCGCCACCGCGAACCCGGACAAGAAGACCGTGGCGCTGTGGGACGTGGAGAAGCGGGAGAAGATCCGGGACCTGCCCGGCACCGGCATCGACACCGTCCTGTCCCGCGACGGCACCGAGGTCGTGTCGTTCACCGAACGCGGCCTGGTCGTCTGGAACACCGAGACCTTCGCCGAACGCGCCGTGGTGCCGGTGACCTCGCCGTCGATCTTCATGGCGATGAGCCCGGACAAGAACCTCCTGGCCCTCACCGACGGCAACAACGTGCAGGTCCGGCGCATCGCCGACGGCGCGACGGTGGCGAACCTGGTCGGCCACACCGCCGCGGTCCAGTCGATCGCGTTCGACCCGGCCGGCCCCACCCTGGCCACCGCGTCCACCGACGGCACCGTGCGGCTGTGGGACACCGGCACCTGGACCACCCGCGCCACCCTGGAGTCGCCCGAGGGCAGCCTGACCTCGGTCGGGTTCAGCGCGACGGGCAACGCGATCGTCGCCAGCGGCAACGGCACCAGCGTGTACTCGTGGGACCCGACCAGCCTGGTGCTGGTGGCGCGCCTGGCGACCCGGTCGGTGACCACGTTCGGCATCACCGTGACCGCCGACGGGCACACCATGATCGGCGGCGACTCGGCCGGCGAGATCACCGTGTGGCAGCTCGGGCAGACCGTCATGGGCGACCGGCACGGGTCGGCCATCGCCGTGGCGTTCCACCCCGACGACAAGCTCATGGCCACCGTCGACGGGGCCGGGTTCCTGGAGGTGTGGGACACCACCACCGGCGACCTGGTCAAGCGGGTCAAGGCGCACGAGGGCGCGGCCTACGACGTGGACTTCGCCCCCGACGGCGAGGAGCTCGCGACCTCCGGCGAGGACGGCGCGGTGGTCGTGTGGCGGGTGTCCGACGTCGCCGAGCGACGGCGGTTCAGCCGGCCCGGCACCGTCATGGCCAGCATGCGCTACAGCCCCGACGGCAAGCAGCTCGCCATCGCCGGCCGCGCCCCCGCCACGGCCACCGGCCAGGACGTCGACCGCGACGAGATCCTCCTGCTGCGCGCGGGCGACCTGTCCCTGTCGCCGCTGCGCCGCCCGACCCGCGGCGAGCCGCGCAACGACGACCCCAAGTCCCCGGTCGGCAACCACCCCACCGGCATCGCGTTCAGCCCGGACGGCCGGACGCTCGCCGTGCCGCTGTCCGCGGGCAAGGTCGGCCTGTGGAACCTGGTGGACCCCGGCGCGGAGCTGACCATCCTGCCCGGCCACGACGGCATCGCCATCGACGCCGACTTCAGCCCCGACGGGACCCTGCTCGCCACCGGCGGCTCGGACCGGATCGTCAAGCTGTGGCGGGTGCGCGACGGGCAGCTCGTCGGCGAGCTGACCGGCAGCGACTCGACCATCCGGCGGGTCGCGTTCAGCCCCGACGGCAAGGCCCTGGCCACCGCGAGCCAGGACACCGTGGTGCGGCTGTGGAACGTGGAGGACCGGCGGTTCCTGGTGCGGCTGGACCGGCACGAGGACCAGTTGAACGACCTGGAGTTCGACAGCAAGGGGGAACGCGTGCTCAGCGTCGGCGCGGACGGCGTGGCGCGGCTGTGGCACCTCGACCCCGCGCACGCCACCCGGGTGTTGTGCGGGGTGCTGGACCGCGACACGCTGGCCGAGGAGTGGAACGCGCTCGGCCCGGACCGGGGGAGTGCGCCGACGTGCCCGGAGTGACCGGAGTGCCGGTGGGGGTGGAGGGGGTCGCCATGCCGACCGTCGTGGTGCGCGCCTCCGGCGTGGGCGCGGTCGTGCTGCGGCCCGGCGAGTCGCTGGTGTTCGGCCGCGCGCCGCACGTCGGCGAGCGGGTGCCCGGCCGGGTCGCGCTGACCCTGCCCGACTGCGCGCCGCACGTGTCCCGGCTGGTCGGCGAGCTGGTCGTCGGGACCGACACGGTGGCGCTGCACTGGCTCGGCGCGGGCGAGGCCCAGCTGTCGAGCCTGTTCGACGCGCCCGGCGGCGCGCGGCGGGTGATCCTGGCGCGGTCGATGTCGGCGCTGCTGGACCGCGGCGAGAACCAGCTGGTGCTGCTGCTGGGCCGCCAGGGCCCGCTCGGCTTCACCGACCTGGTGGTGAACATCGACGTCTCGGCGTCGGAGGGCGCGCCACCGGTGGACCCGCCGGAGGGCGAGGCGACCGGCAAGGGCCCGAGCCTGCCGCGCGGCGGCCGGGACTGGTACGTGGCGCTGGCGCTGTGCGAGCCGTGGCTCGCGGGCAAGGACGACTACCCGCGCCCGCCGTCGAACAAGGAGATCTACGAGCGGGTCCTGCACTGGCACGGCTACGCGTGGAACCTGCACCGGCCGCAGCGCGTGGACGACGCCATCCGGGCCATCTCGGCGGTCGCGTTCGGGGTGGCCGACGACCCGTACCTGGCGCCGCACGTGGGCCGGTTGCAGAACATCCGCTTCGCGGTGGCGCGGCGCGCGGCGGAGACCCGCCTGGTGACCGCGGCGGACCTGGCGGAGGTCGAACGCGCCGCCCGGAACCGGAAACTTCCACCCCCGGCGCCGGGAACGGCCGGCTGGTAGTCCCGCTCTGACAGGGGAACCGAGGTTCCACTGTCGAGGGAGGACTGTCATGTCGCAACCGGTGCGGGTGCGGAAGTCCGGCGCCACCGTGGCGCTGCTGGTGCTGTTGACGCTGTCGAACCTGTTCGTGCTCGTGGTCGGCCTCGTGGGCTGGGTGGACGAGGCCGACCACGGCGCGGACTGGGACGACGGCTCGTTACGGGCCCTGGTGTTCGCCTCGCTGACGAGCCTGGTCGCCGTCGTGGGCCTGGTCGGGGCCTGGCTGACCCGCAAGTGGGGTCCCCGGCTGTACCTGGCCGCCGCCGGGATCGGCCTGCTGGTCGGGCTGGTCCTGGCGGAGGGGGCCGTGTCGCCGTTCAGCTTCCTGGGCATCGGGCTGGCCGTGGTGCTGTGGCTGACCGCCGAGAACAACTGGTAGGTCGCGGGCGGTCACCTTGTCCGTGGTGGCTTCGGAGGCGGGGACGCCGCTCGGCACCGGCTGGGCCGCGAACCCGCCTCCCGGCGTGCCGGGCTGAGCCGGCAGACCACCGCCGGGCGTGCCGGGCTGAGCCGGCAGACCACCGCCGGGGGTGCCGGGGTGGGCGGACAGCCCCGGTCCGGAGGCGAATCCACCGCTCGGGGTCGGCGGGTTGGGCGCGAAGCCGCCGCCCGGGGTGGCGGGGAACCCGGCACCCGGTGTCGCCGGGACCGGCGCGCCGACCACCGCACCGGCCGCCGCGAGGCGCTTGCGGCGGGTCACCAGGACCGCCGTGCCCGCCGTCGCCGTCGCGATCGCGATGCCCGCGCACAGGACCGCGAACACGATCAGCAACGTCGGCGCGCCGCCCGGCTTGCCGCCCTTGTCCGCCGCCAGTTTCCGGTACTCGCCGGCCTGCTGGTGCCCCGGCGACCCGGCGAGCACGGCGTCGAAGTACTCGACCGCCGCGTCGTAGTCGCCCTCGAAGTACTTGTCCAGCCCGGTCCGGTAGTCGCGGTCGTGGTCGCCGACCGCGGCCTTGATCTCCTTGCCCTTCAACACGTCCGTCAGCGTCTGCGAGGACGCGGCGAAGTTGAACGACTGCGTCTCGCCGGGCGATCCCTGGCTGACCAGGCCGACGATCCCGCCGTCCATGTCCACCACCGGCCCGCCGCTCATGCCGTGCGTGGCGGCGGCGCTGAACTCGTAGAACGGCCGGCCCTGCTGGGTGCGCCGCGCGGAGATCTGGCCGTTCTTGCTGCTGGGCTCCAGGCTCGGGTCCACGGCCGCGCTCGCCGAACCGGGGTAGCCGATCGCCAGGATCGGCGTGCCGACGGCGGTCTGCTCGTCGCGGACCTCCATGGCGGGCAGGTGTTCGCGCGGGATCTTGAGCACGGCGACGTCACCGTCCTCGGGCGCGACCAGGTCCACGACGGTGGCCGGCGCGATGTCGCGGACCTGCTCGGACCCCTTGGCCTCCATGCGCTCCACCTGGATGGAGCGGTCGATCGGGCTGTCCGGGGCCGCGCCCTCGGCCTGGCCGTGCTCGGCGAAGTCCCGGCGCGCCTTGGCCTCGTCGCGCACCCGACCGACCTTGGCCAACTCCGCGACCGCCGCCGCGAACAGCGCCCCGCCGCCACCGTGCGGTCCGGTGTGGACGCAGTGGCTGGCGGTGGCGACGTGCCCGTCGGGCGTGACGATCGCGCCGCTGCAGGAGGTCTTGACCTCGAAGCCCTCGGTGCCGCCGAAGACCTCGCCGGTGCGCTTGTCCCGCACCCAGCCGTGCCAGGTGACGGAGACGAACACGACGCCGGGCCGGGCCAACGCCGCCGCCCGCTCCTCCGGACTGGAGGGAGCCGCCGAACGGGCGGGAAGCGCGGCAAGGGCGGGAGCGGGCGCGGCGGCGGCGGCGGGTGCGGCGGCGGGTGTGGCGGCGGCGGGTGTGGTGGCGGGTGCGGCGAGGGCCGGTGTGGTGGCGAGGGCCGGTGTGGTGGCGAGGGCCGGTGCGGTGAGGGTGAGGCCCACTGCCAGCAGGGTCGCGGTTCGGCGGATCACCCGTACAGCCCCGTTCCCTCGACGCGCACCCACACCGAGCGGTAGCCGTTGGCCGCGTTCTGCTCGACGAACTGGTTGCCCTGGCAGGTGTACTCGTCCACCTCGTTCAGGTCCGCCTTGACCTCCTGCGGCGTGGTCCCGATGTGGCCGCGCTGGTCGTAGGACTCGTACACCACCGACGTCTTGGTGCGCGCCAGGTAGGTGACCTGCCGATCGGTCGCCGTCCAGGTGAACTCGGTGCTGCCGTTGCCGACCAGCCGCAGCTCGTTGCCCTGGTAGCTGCCGGTCAGGGTCCAGTTCTCCTGGAACTCCGTCGCGGTGCCGTCGGGCCGGAACTCGTAGCGGCGGCCCGCTCCGCTGAACGGGATGCGGTCGGCGTCGGTGTAGAACTTGAGCATCAGGCTGTCCTCGACCGTCCGCCACGTGCCGACGATGCACATCGGCAGCCCGGCGGCGCGGGAGGTCGGCGTGCGCGGCGTGGGGGACGGGCGGTCGCCCACCGCGACCGGGTCGCCACCGGCGGGTCCGCCGTCGGCGATGGCCACGGCCGTCAACGCGGACGCGCCCAGCAGCGCGGCGGCGGCGACGGCGAACAGGACGACGACGGCGGGTCTTCCCGGCGGCCGGGGGGAGTCGCTCACGCGCTCATCGTATTGATCGCACCGGCGGGCCGGACGCGGAACGTACCGGAAGTTTCCGCCGGCCGCACGGCCGTTGACCCGTACGGCGCAACGACTTCCGTCTCTCAGGTCAGGTGCTGGAACCGTTCCGACGCGACGGTCAACGCGTCCACGCACGCCCGGATCGCGCCGCGCTCGTCGTCCTCGGACCGGGTCACCGCGTAGATCGTCCGGTTGAGCGCCGGGCGGGTGGCCAGGACGCGCACGCCGTCGGGCACCGAGTCCCGGCCCAGCCGCGGCACGACGGCCGCGCCCACGTTGCCCGCGACCAGCGCCAGCTGGGTGGGGTAGTTGCCGATGGTGCAGCTGATCCGGGAGGTCACGCCGTGCCGGCGCAGCACGTGCGCCAACCAGTCGTAGCAGCCCGACCCGGCGCTCCAGCCGATCCACGGGATGTCGTCCACCTCGGCCAGGTCCACGCTCTTGCGGTGCGCCAGCCGGTGCGACGCGGGCAGCACCAGGTCCGCCACGTCGTGCAGCAGGGTGGTGCTCGTCGTGGTCGCGGGCAGCGCCAGCGGCCGGTGCTCCCAGCTCTCCAGCACGGCCACGTCCAACGCGCCCTCGACCACGCGCGGCAGCGTCTCCTCGGCCTCGCCCTCCTCCAGCGTCACCTCCAGGCCGGGGTGCCGGTCGCGCAGCGCCCCCAGCGCGGGCGGCAGGAGGGCGTGCACGGTCGTGGGGATCGCGCCGACCCGGACCGTGCCGGTGACGTCGTCGCGCAGCAGCTCCAGCTCCGTGCGCGCCTGCTCGACCTGGGCCAGGATCCGCTCGGCGTGCCTGGCCAGCACGTGCCCGGCGGTGGTGAGCCGGACCGTGCGGCCGTGCGGTTCGAGCAGCCGCTGCCCGGCCTCGCGCTCCAGCTTCGCCAGTTGCTGCGACACCCCGGACGGCGTCACGTGCAGCGCCACGGCCGCCGCCGCGACCGTGCCGTGGGTGGCCACGGCGTGCAGCGCACGCATCCGCTCCAGACTCAACACGGTAGCGATGCTACCGGGTTCCGCTCAGGAACAGTCGCTTGTCCTTGACAGTCGCGCGGGCGAGGCTGGGTGCCGTGACCACCACCGAAGCCCGCCCCACCGTCGCGCGCGCCACGCCGGCGCGGGTGAGCCCGGCCCTGCTCGCGGCCCTGGGCAGCGTCTGCATCGCCCTGTCGTCGGTGTTCATCAAGGTGTCCGGGACCACCGGCAGCACCAGCGCGTTCTGGCGCTGCCTGATCTCCCTGCCGGTGCTGGCGGTGCTGGTGTGGTTCGAACGCAGGCGTGGCACGGCCCGGCGGCGGATCGTCCTGCCGCTGCTCGCGGGCGTCGGGCTCGGCGTGGACTTCGTGCTGTGGGGCGACGCGATCGCGCTGGTCGGCGCGGGCGTGGCGACGGTCATCCTGTCGGTGCAGGTGGTGATCGTGCCCGCGGTGGCGTTCCTGGTCCACGGGGAGCGGCCGTCGGGCCGGTTCCTGGTCGCCGTGCCGGTGCTGCTGGGCGGGATCGTGCTGGCGGGCGGCCTGGCCGGCACCCCGGCGTTCGGGCGGGACCCGGTCCTGGGCGCGGTGCTGGCCCTGGGCGCCGGCGTCGGCTACGCCGCCTACCTGCTGCTCATCCGGCACAGCACCGGCCCGGGGGCCCGGGAGCACACGTTGCTGCTGGCCACGGTGTCGGCGGGCGTGGTGGCCGCGGTGATGGGCCTGCCGACCGGCCGCCTGGACCCGACCCCGGGCTGGCCCGCGCTGGGCTGGCTGGTGGCGCTGGCGGTGGTCGGCCAGGTCGTGGGCTGGATGCTGATCTCCACCGCGCTGCCGCGGATGTCCAGTTCGAAGGGGGCGACGCTGATGCTGGTCCAGCCGGTGGCGGCCGTCCTGCTGGGCGTCGTGCTGCTGTCCGAACGGCCCGGCTGGCTGCAACTGGTGGGCTGCGCGGTCGTGCTGGGCTCGGTCGCGTTCGTCGGCGCGGCACGGCGCTGAGGCCGGCGGACGAGAACCCCGCGGTCGCCGGCGGGGTTCTCGTCCACGCCTGCTACTTCGGCAGCGGCGCGTCCGGGGCCTTCAGCGACGCGCGCAGCAACTCCCGGTACTCGTCGACCATCTCGACGATCGTGGACTCGTCGAAGTCGAGGCTGTTGAACTTCACCACGCCCACCAGGTCGCCCGACGGGTCCAGGTCGAAGTCCCACAGGTTGCCGTCCGGGATCTCCGAGGTGTCCACCGACGAGATCAACCGCCGGCGCAGCGCCGTGTAGCGGATGTCGCCGATGCCCTCGGCCTCCGCGTCCGGCGGGAACTGCGAGATCTGGAACGCGGTGACCACGCTGTTGACGTTGATGGTCGTGCTGCGCATCAGCTCCGGCGCGGACTGGGCGATGATGTCGTTGAACGGCAGGTAGTGCGAGTACGCCTCCAGCAGCACGGACCGCGTCCGGTGCACCAGGTCGGCGAAGCTCGCGCAGCCGGACAGGTCGGTCCGGATCGGCAGGAAGTTGAACAGCGGGCCCACCGTGTCCTCGAACGCGGGTTCGGTGCGGCCGGCGGTGATGATCGGCGTGGCGATGTCGCTGACGCCGGTCCGGCGGTGCAGGAACAGGTTCCAGCACGCGAAGAAGACCATGAACGACGAGCTGTTGAGCGACTCGGCCAGCGCGGTGGTCGCGCCGACCAGGTCCCGGTCGAACAGGAACCGGTGCACCGCGTACACCGGCGGCACGTCGAACCGCCGGGGCCGGTCGGTCGGCGTGGTGACCATGGTCCCGCCGGCCAGCTTGGCCCGCCAGTACTCGCGGGCGATCGCGGCGGACTCGCTGGTGCGCGCCTCCCGCTGCCACTGGACGAACTCGCCGAACTGGCGCGTCTCCGGCAGTTCGGGCGCGGGCGCGCCGCGCCGCTTGGCGTAGCGGACGGCGAAGTCGCGCATGATCACGTGCATCGACCAGCCGTCGCTGACCAGGTGGTTGGTGACCAGCACGAGCACGGCGTCCTCGTCGTCGAACCGCCCGAGGGTGGCCTGCAGCAACGGCATCTCCTTGGCGGCGAGCCGGCCCGCCTGGTCGACGTCGTTGAGGAACTCGTGCGCCTGCTGCTCGCGGTCGGCCGGGTCGGCGGGCGGGAGGTCCACCACCGCGAGGTCGACCGGGCTCGGCGGGAAGACGCGCGCGTAGGGCGCGTCCTTGTCCCGCACCAGGGAGGTGCGCAGGACCTCGTGCCGCGCGACGACGTCGTCCAGCGCGAGCTGCACGGTCGGCAGGTCCAGCCGGCCCCGCACCCGCCAGCCGGCCAGGACGATCCCGCGCGGGCCGAACACGCCCAGTTCGTCGCCCCGGTCGAAGGCGCACAGGAATTCCTCGTTGGCCGACAGCGGGCGGGTGGCTCCGGTGTCGCCGGTCCTCGGGAGCTGGTGTTCGATGGTCATCGGCGGCCGTCCGTTCCGGGCGCGACAAGGCTGGAAGTCATGGTGGGGACCCGCTTTCTCGGCGAGGTGTGCGCTGCGGGGAATCGTTCCCCACCGCCGTGGCGGGGCACATCTCCCGAAGTGCTCCCCGCGTCCGGTCCCCGGACACGCGAAACGGCGTGGCCGTTGCCCTGGAAGGACAATCGGCCACGCCGAGGGGTCTCGCGCCGGACGAACGACCCGCCCCGGATCCGGGGTCAGTTGTCGTACTCGTCGTGGTACTTCAACCAGGCCCACTTGAAGGGCAGCCCCTCTTCCTGCCGGCCCAACGCGGTCAGGTCGAGGTAGTTGTAGGTGTTGTTGACCAGGTCGGTGCCGCGGAAGGCGGTCGAGTACGAGCAGTACACGTTGTCGTCGTCGTCGCGGATGAACACCGTGATGCCGGGGATCGTGGTCGCCCCGGGGACCAGGTCGAAGTTGAAGTCGTCGTAGAAGCTGGTGCCCGCGGAGGAGACCGCCTTGACCTTCCAGCCCATCCGCTCCCGGTGCGCGAGGAAGTCGGCCAGCGGGACCGGGCAGTCCACCATCAGCGTCGTGTCCCGGGCGTGCAGGTGCTCCATGTGGTAGGGCATGTTGTCGATCCAGAACGAGCAGCCCACGCAGAACTGGTTGCCGGAGTCCGACGGCTTCATGAAGTGGTACACGATGAGCTGTCGGCGGCCCTCGAACAGCTCGACCAGGCTGCGTTTGCCGTCGGCCGTGTCGAAGACGTAGTTCTCGACGGGGAACATCGGCAGTTCGCGGCGCTGGGCGTGCAGCGCGTCGCGCGCCTTGCTGTGCTCCTTCTCCTTGGCGAGGAGGGGAGTACGCGCCGCCCACCACTCTTCTCGGGACACGACTTTGGGCAGTGTCATCGCGACAACTCCTGGTCTTCGGGCTCGTCCTTGGCTTCACCTCCACCTTTCCGGGCGGCCGGTCGGCGAGCATCTCCGTGGTTGCCCGCCGGACGCGACGACGGCCGGCCGACGGGGTGGGGGACACCCCGTCGACCGGCCGTCGCCGGTCCTGGTCGATCACTCGCCGGGCGGCTGCTCGGCGGGCGCCTTGCGGGGCATCAGGGTGACGAACGGCAGGCTCAGGGCGGTCGCGGCGAGCACGACGATGAGGGTCACCTTCATCGCCTCCGCGAAACCGGAGTCGGCGGCCATGAAGAAGACCGACGTGACCGCGGCCGAACCGATCGCCGACGACAGCTGCTGGATCGAGGTCAGCGAGCCGCTGGCGCTGCCCGCCTCCTCGGGCTTCGCGTCGCCCAGGGCGACCGTGGGGATGGTGGTGAAGCACAGACCGGTGCCGATACCGACGATGATGAACGCCGGGACCAGCGCCCAGATGCTGACGTCCGTGCCGTAGGCGTAGACCAGCGCCAGGACGCCGGCGCAGCCGACCAGCGAGACGCCCAGGCCGATGAACACGAGCTTGCGGCCCAGCTTGGTGACCAGGCCGCCCATGGCGGCGAAGCTCGCGGCGATCAGGCCCAGGGTCAGCGGCACCAGGCCCAGCGACGCGTCGCGCGGGTTGGCGTCCAGGCCCTCCTGCAGGAACAGCGACAGCACGAAGAACAGACCGGTGCTGGCGGCGAAGGCGATCAGGCCGACGATCATGCCGGAGGTGAAGCCCTTGTTCTTCAGCAGCGAGGGCACGATCAGCGGGTTGGCCGCCGTGCGCTGGCGGTAGCCGAACAGGACGAAGAACAGCACGCCGACGGCGAGCGCGGCCACCGGGACGGCCGACCAGCCGTTGGAGGAGCCCTCGATCAGGCCGTACAGCACGCCGAGCATGGCCACCGCGAGCAGGCCGGAGCCCCAGCCGTCGACCACCGTGTCCCGGTCGCCGTCACCGTCGCGCGGCAGGATCCGGATGGCCACGATGATGCCGATGACGCCCAGGATGATGTTGGCGAGGAAGATCGGGCGCCAGGACAGGCCGAACAGGTCGGCGTTGATGATGAAACCGGCCAGGACCGGGCCGCCGACCGCGGAGATGCCGAGCACCGGGCCGAACAGACCGAACGCCTTGGCCAGCATGTCGGGCGTGAACGCCTTGGTCATGATCGCCATGCCCTGCGGGATGAGCAGCGCGCCGAACGCGCCCTGGGCGACGCGGGCGGCGATGAGCAGCGCCGGGTCGGGGGAGAACCCGATGACCGCCGAGGCCAGGGTGAACCCGGCCATGCCGATGAGGAACAGCTTGCGCTGGCCGTACTTGTCGCCCAGCCGCCCGCCGATCAGGAGGAGGACGCCCATGGCGAGCATGTACGCCGGTCCCACCCACTTGATCAGGCTCTCACCGCCGTTGAGCTCACGGGCGATGGTGGGGGCGGCGATGTTGGTGACGGTCCCGTCGATCACGTCGATGGCGTCGGCGAGCAGCACCAGCCCCAGGATCGACCACATCCGGCGGGTCGTGACCGCGCCCGGCTCGGTCGTGCTAGTCATGAGGAACGTCCTTCTCGGTTCGCGTCGGGGGCACCCCTCTTGGGCGACCTCTCACCCCTTACTACGAACGCCCCGCGCCCGATCCGACAGCGCGTTCAAGATTTTTTGCGACCGGGTCGCGGCGGAGTGCCCCGTGGGCGCGTTCGTGCTGGTGAGGGGCCTTGCGGGGCGGTGGTGAACGACGCCCGTCCGGGGAACCACCGCCCGGTTCGTGGGACGCGGGGCCCGGTCAGGGCAGCTCGTCGCGGCGGCGGGTCAGGTACGCCGTCTCGGCGGTGTTGCCGGCCAGTTCGATGGCCCGGTCGTAGGCCGCGCGCGCCGGCCCGGTGTGGCCCAACCGGCGCAGCAGCTCGGCGCGGGTGGCGTGGTAGGCGTGGTAGCCGGCCAGCGCCTGCCCCAGCCGGTCCACCGCCGCCAGCGCCACCGCCGGGCCGTCGATCTCGGCGACCGCGATCGCCCGGTTGAGCCGGACCATCGGCGACGGGTCCACCCGGACGAGCTGGTCGTAGAGCGCGACGACCTGCGACCAGTCGGTGTCGCGGATGTCGCGGGCGGAGGTGTGCACCGCGTTGATCGCCGCGAGGATCTGGTAGCGGCCCGGGGCGACCCCGGCCGCGGCGGCGGCCAGGCGCTCGCGCACCAGCCGGTGCCCCTCCTCGATCAGCGTCGCGTCCCACGCCCCGCGGTCCTGCTCGGCCAGCGGCACCAGCTCGCCGGTGGCCGACACGCGGGCCGGGCGGCGCGCCTCGATCAGCAGCATCAGCGCCAGCAGCCCGGCCACCTCGCCGTCGTCGGGCAGCAGGCCGCGGATCAGCCGGGTCAGCCGGATCGCCTCGGCGGTCAGGTCGTGGCGCACCGGGTCGGTGTCCGGGCCGGTGGCCAGGTAACCCTCGTTGAACACCAGGAACAGCACCGCGAGCACGCCGGTGACCCGGGCCGGGAGGTCCTCGGTGTCCGGCACGCGGTAGGGGATGCGCGCGGCCTTGATCTTGGCCTTCGCGCGGGTGATCCGCTGGCCCATCGCGCTCTCGGCGACCAGGAACGCGCGGGCGATCTCGGGCACGGTCAGCCCGCCGACCATGCGCAACGTCAGCGCCAGCCGGGCCTCCACGGCCAGCGCCGGGTGGCAGCAGGTGAAGATCAGCCGCAGCCGGTCGTCGTCGATCGCGCCGGGCGGCTCGGGCGGGCTGTCGGCGAGCACCCAGCGCGCTTCCTTCTGCTTCTCGTCGCGCTTGTTCTCCCGCCGGATGCGGTCGATGGCCTTGCGGCTCGCGGTGGTGGTCAGCCAGGCGGCGGTGTTGGGCGGCACGCCGTCCACCGGCCACCGCTCGACGGCGGTCGCGAACGCCTCGGCGGTGGCCTCCTCGGCGATGTCCAGGTCGCCGAAGCGCCTGGTGAGTGCGGCGACGACCCGGGCCCACCCCTCGTGGTGGGCCCGGGTGATCGCGTCCCGGACGTCGAACCCGGTCACACGGCCACGAACGGCCGCACCTCGATCTTGCGGTTGCAGGCCTTGGCCCCGTCGGTCGCGAGCTTGAGCGCGACGTCGAGGTCGGGCGCCTCGATGATCCAGAACCCGGCCAGGTACTCCTTGGACTCCAGGAACGGGCCGTCGGTGAACACCGCTTCGCCGCCCCGGTGGTCGATCACGGTGGCGTTGTCCGGCCCGGCCAGCCCACCGGCGAAGACCCAGTGGCCCCCGGCGCGGAGCCGGTCGTTGAACACGTCGATCGCAGCCTGTTCGTCCGGGTCGTCGACGCTGGCCTGGTCGTGGATCACGGAAAGCAGGTACTGCATCCGAAACGTCTCCTCTGGTGTCAGGACATGTGGTGAAGCGGTCCGGTGCTCGGTGCAGCGTAGTACTGCGGGCACCGGCCGGCCTCCGGGGAACAACCACACGGCCTGGCCGAGGATCGCCGAGTCGGCGGGCGGGGTCAGCCCGTCGGCCGGATCGTTACCGAGCGGCCACCCCGCCGGCACGTCGCGGATGGGCCACCGTGCCAGGCGGCCGAGCGGCCTGAGCGCCGGCCAGCGGCCGAGCGCTCACCACGCCGGCCAGCGGCCGAGCGATCACCGCGCCGGCGCGCGGCCGAGCTGTCACCGCGCCGGCCAGCGGCCGAGCGGCCTGCGCGCCGGCCTGCGGCTGGGTGCTCACCGCGCCGGCGTTCGACCGAGCGTTCCTCGCGTTTCCCTTGTCGTGTGCGCCGGTTCACCGGCTGTCGACCAGGTCGAGCACGTGCTTGGCCAGTTCCGGCGTCACGGCGTCGGGGCGGTCCGCGGGCGGCGGTGGCGTGACCCGGCACCGGTTCGCGGCGCCGCCGGGCAGCTCGAAGCCGGGGTCGTCGCTGAGCACCTCGATGGCGACCGCGTCCGAGGGCAGCTTCACCGGCCGGTCGTTGCGGCAGGCCAGCAGGAACGCCAGCCAGGTCCGGTAGGACACCTGGAGTTCGGCGAAGGCCAGCGGGGGTTTGCCCAGGCCCAGCCGCTTCGCCACCGCCGCCAGCCCGTCGGTCATGAGCTGCTCCATCCCGGTGATGGTGGCCCACGGGTCGCCGTCCAGGTCGGGGCAGGCTTCGCCGCCCACGCCCAACTTCCCCTGGAACTCGGCGAACCGCTCGGTGACGTGGTCGTCGCCGGGCCAGGACGGCTGCACCAGGACCGCGGTGACCTCGCGCTCGCCGGCCAGCCGGTCGGCGATCCGCAGGGACAGCGCGGCGGCGCTGCAGTGGCCCACCACGAACACCGGCCGGCCGGCGGCCTCGGGGGGTTCGGTGGCCAGGAAGGTCGCGGCGGTCTCCTCGGCCAGCTCCGGCAGGGCGGCGTAGAGCCGGTCGCCGGACACCGCGCCGCGCGGGTCCACCTGGTAGACCGGGTGGCCGGCGGCGATGTCGCTGATCAGCCGGCTCAACCGGGGCGACGCGGTGAGCGGCTGGAAGTCGGCGACCAGGACGGCCGCGCCGTCACCGGTGGAAAGCCTGCTGCACAGGGGTTGGGTGCCCACGACGGCCTGCATCGGCGTGTCCTCCCGCTCGGCACTTCCCGTGAACGACGGGGCAGCCGCGGCGCGGCCCTGCGGAAAGCTTCGCGAGCACCGGTGCGCGGCGGCATCTTCCCCGTTGCGGCCGTCGGCGAACCCGGCCAGGACAGCACGCCGTCGCGCCGGTAGCGTAGCGGCGGTCACAGCGACTGCCCTGGAGGTTGACGAATGCACTCGACGGTCGACTCGTTCCGCTTACCCGAAGGCATCACGCTCGGGGTCGAGCACTTCGGTGATGCGGCGGCGCCCCTCGTGCTGCTGGTGGGCGGTACGACGATGCTCTCGTGGCCCGACCCGCTGTGCGAGGCCCTCGCCCGCGGCGGACGCCACGTCGTGCGCTACGACCTGCGCGACTCCGGCGCGTCGACCACCGCCGACCCCGAGGCGCCGGACTACACGCTGCGCGACCTCGCCGCCGACGCCGCCGCGCTGGCCCGCGGCCTGGACGACCGGCCGGCGCACCTGGCGGGCATCGGCGTGGGCGGCATGGTCGCCCAGGTCGCCGCGCTCGACCACCCGGACGCGTTCTCCGCGCTCACCCTCGTCGGCACGCGGTCGGTCGTGCCCGGCCCGGTCGACGACGACCTGCCCGACCACGACCAGTCCGCGATGGGCCGCCGCTTCGCCCTCCCGAAGCCGGACTGGACCGACCGCGCCTCGGTGGGCGAGTGGGCCGCCGCCGCCGCGGAGGTCTTCGGCAACGACCCGACCGCCGCGCGCGCGACCGCCGAACGGATCTGGGACCGCACGCCGCACAAGGACCCCGCGCACATGCTGGCCAACCACCTGGGCATGGTGTTCGCCCGGATCGACTGCGGGCCGCGGTGGCGGGAGCGCCTGCCCGAGCTGGCGCTGCCGACGCTGGTCGTGCACGGCCGGCAGGACCCGTTCTTCCCGCTGGGCTGCGGCGAGTCGCTGGCGCGGGAGATCCCGGGCGCGAAGCTGCTGGTGCTGGACAAGGCTTCGACCGCGATCCCCGACTCGGCCGCCGACGAGGTGGCCACGGCGATGCTCGCGCTCTGACGACGCAGCCGGTGCACCCCGGGCTCCGGGGTGCACCGGCTGCGCTCACGCGGCGCGCAACGTCCGACCGTCGTCGTCGTTCTCCGCCGACCGGCCGTTGAGCCAGCGGTCGCGGGCGCGTTCCTCGTCGGTCTCCTCGATGTTGCGGGCCGCCAGGCGCAACATCGGCGGTGCCGTCAGCGATGTGATGATCGCGACCAGGACGATGATCGTGTACATGGCCGTGGACAAGATGCCCAGTTGCAGGCCGACCATCGCGATGATCACCTCGATGGCGCCCCGGGCGTTCAGGCCCGCGCCCAGGGCCAGCGCCTCCCACCGGCCCAGCCGCGCGGTCCGCGCGCCGAGGTAGGCGCCCGCGAACTTCGCGACCACCGCGACGACCAGCACGAGCCCGGTCGCGGCCAGGACCTCCGGGCGGGCCAACGCGGTCAGGTCCATGCGCAGCCCGGCGGTGGCGAAGAACAGCGGCGCGGGGACCGCCATGACGAACGTCCGCAGCGGCGTCAACCGCTCGCGGTCCAGCCACTTCGACGAGCCGATCACCATGCCGCCGAGCATCGCGCCGAGGACGGCTTCCAGGTGCAGCGCCTGGGTTCCCGCCGCGAACGCGAACACCAGCAGCACGACGGTGGCGGTCAGGACGCCCGGGTCGTCGCTGCGCCCGGCCAGCCGCAGCGCCTGCCCGACGACGGGCCGGGCGACGGTCAGGCACACCACCACGACCAGGGCGATGAACCCCAGCGGCAGCAACACGTTCGCCGCCCGCACGCCGACCGTCGCCATCGCCGCCACCACGGACAGCAGCAACCAGCCGACCAGGTCGATGACCGTGGCGCTGTTCATGGTGAGCTGACCGAAGTCGCGGTGCAGCAACCGCATGTCCAGCAACGTCTTCGCCAGCACCGGCACCGCGCTCACGCACAGCGCCACGCCGACGAACCCGGCGAACGGGACCCGGTCACCGCCCGGCCCCAGCAGGTCGGCGGGCAGCACCAGCCCCAGCGCGACCCCGGCCACCAGCGGCAGGACGAGCGCGGTCGTGCTGACCCACGCGGTGGTGCGGGCGTTGCGGTGCATCAACTTCAGGTCGATGCCGATCCCGGTGATCCCGACCAGCAGCAGCACCCCGATGTGCCCCACCGCGTCCACCAGGTGCAGCTGCCCCACCTGGTCCAGCCGCAACCACCCGAACACGCCCGGCGCCACCGCGCCGAGCGCCGACGGTCCGATGAGGACACCCGCGCACAGCTCCCCGATGACCGACGGCAGTCCCAGGCGCCGCGCCAGCCTGCCCAGCAGCAGCGCGCTGCCCAGCATCAGGCCGAGCAGGGTCGTGAACACCAGCACCTGGTGACCGCCCATCGGGGCGATCGGCTCTGCGGACAGGATCATCCCAGCTCCCTCGTCAGCGCGTGCGTGAGCGACGGGTGCCTCGGCACCTCGCGGACCACGGTCGCATGAGGACTTCCCGCGCCACTTCTCGGCGAATGCGGACCGGATCTGAGCAACGCGGGAGATCGCGGCCGCGCCGGGGACTGCGAAGGTGGTCCGGGAGACTCCCGGAGCCCGAATGGAAGGTGAGCGGCTGATGGCTGCTACTGCGATCCAGGACGTGCGCAACGTGCTGGCCGCCTACCCCGAACTCGCCGACGTCGCCGTCCTGACCCACTCCCAGGACCCGGCGGGCGAGGTCCGGGTGGCCTACGTCGTGCCCAAGAGCCCCGCCCTCGACCTGTCGGCGCTGCACAAGTACGCCCGCGAGTCGTTGCCGGGGGACGCGGTGCCGGCCGCCGTCGTGGTCGTGGACGCCATCCCGGCGGACACCGGGGCGCTCCCCGCGCCCGACCTGCGCGGTCACGCGCCCTACCGGGCCCCGGGAACCCCGCGCCAGGAGCTGCTCTGCGCCATCTTCGCCGACGTGCTCGGCCGGACCCGGTGCGGCCTGGACGACAACTTCTTCATCATGGGCGGCGAGTCGATCGACGCCATGCTGATCGCGAGCCGGGTCGGCCCGGCGGTCGGCCTGGAGATCTCGATGAACGAGCTGTTCGACGCGCCCACCGTCGCGGAGCTGGACAAGCTCCTGGACGAGCTGAGCGGCACCGGGGCCTGACGGTGGTCGCGGTCGCCAACCGGATGCGGGGTCTTCAGCAGTCCGTCCTGGGCGCGATGACCGTGCGCTGCCGGCAGGTCGGCGCCGTCAACCTCGCGCAGGGGCTGAGCCAGGTCCCGCCGCCCGCCTCCGTGCTGGCCGGCGGCGCGCGGGACTTCGCGGACGTCGGCCACTCCTACACCCAGCCCGAGGGCCTGCCGGTGTTCCGCGAAGCCGTCGCCGACAAGCTCAAGCGGTCCAGCGGGCTCAGCGTCGATCCCGCGACCCAGGTGCTGGCCACGGTCGGCGCGACGGGCGCGCTCATGGCGACGCTCACCGCCCTGCTCGACGAGGGCGACGGCGTCGTCCTGTTCGAACCCTTCTACAGCTACTACCTCTCCTCGCTCCAGGTGGTCGGGCTGCACCCGCGACCGGTGCGGCTGACCGGGCCGGACTTCGCGATCACCGCGGGACCGCTGCGGGCGGCGGTCACCGACCGGACCCGCGCGATGATCATCTGCACGCCGAACAACCCGACCGGGCGCCGGCTCACCGCCGCCGAACTGGAGGTCGTCGCGGCCGTCGCGGAGGAGCACGACCTGCTCGTCATCACCGACGAGGTCTACGACGACATCTACTTCGACGCGTCCCCGCACCTGGCCGCGGCGACGGTCGCGAACCTCGCCGAGCGCACGGTGACGTTGGGGTCGCTGGGGAAGTCGTTCAGCGTCCCGGGGTGGCGGCTGGGCTACGCGTGCGGCCCGGAGCACCTGATCGGCGCGATCCGGGTCGCGGCCGACTCGCTGGTGGTCTGCGCGCCGGCTCCCTTGCAGGAGTTCGGCGCGCGGGCGTTGAACCTGGGCGAGGACTACTACCGCGAGCTGCGCGCGATGTACGACCGCAAGCGCCGCGTCCTGGCGGAGGGGTTCACCGCCGCCGGGTTGTCGCCCAACCAGCCGGAAGGCGCGTACTACCTGTTCGTGGACTGCTCGCGGATGGGCGTGGCGACCGGGGCGGAGGCGGCCGAGCTGCTGCTGGAGCGCAACCTCGTCGGAACGGTGCCGGGAGAGGCCTTCCACCTCGACGCGCCGGACCGGCCGTACGTCCGCGCGTGCTTCTCCCTCCCGGACGACGTGCTGGCGGAAGCTGTCGACAGGCTGGCGATCGGAGGACTGGTCCGTGGGTGAGCACGTGGGTGGGCGCGCGGTGTTGGTCACCGGCGCGGCGCGGGGCATCGGGCGGGCCATCGCGCGGCGGTTCGCCGCGGCGGGCGACCGGGTGGCGATCCTCGACCGGGTGGCGGGCGCGGACGTGGTGGCCGGACTGGACGGCGGCGGGCACGTCGCCGTCGAAGCCGACCTGATGGACGGCGACGCCGTGCTCGCGGCGGTGGACTCGGCGGTCGCGCGGTTGGGCGGGCTGGACGTCGTGGTCAACAACGCCGGCATCTTCACCGCGCACCCCGTCACCGAGGTCGATTACGCGACCTGGCGGGAACTCTGGCGCACGACGCTGGGGATCAACCTGGTCGGCGCGGCCAACGTGACGTGGTGCGCGGTCCGGCACATGAAGGAGCGCGGCGGGCGGATCGTCAACGTGTCCTCGCGCGGGGCGTTCCGCGGCGAGCCGGAGGTGCCGGCGTACGGGGCGAGCAAGGCGGGGCTGAACTCGCTGACCCAGTCGCTGGCCATCGCGCTCGCGCCGCACGGCATCGCGGTGTCCGCCGTGGCGCCGGGGTTCGTGGAGACGGACATGACCACGGACTGGCTCAAGCCGCCGGGCGGCGACGCGATCCGGGCGCAGAGCCCGTTCGGCCGGGTCGCCCAGCCCGACGAGATCGCGGCGGGCGTGTTCTACCTGGCCTCCGCGCAGGCCGAGTGGGCCAGCGGCACGATCCTCGACCTGAACGGCGCCTCGTACCTGCGGTCGTGACAAGGGACCGCAGGCGGTCGGCACACGAGACCGCAGGCGGTCGGTGTGAGCAAGACCGCCGGCGGCCAGTGCACGAGACCGCCGGCGGTCCGTCCCCACGAGCGGACCGCCGGCGGGGTCCGCGCTCAGACGCCGGCGGTCCGCTGTTCCATCAGGGCGACGATCTCGGCCACGGTGTCGAGTTCGAGCAGCTCGTCGTCGGTGATCTCGATGCCGTGGCGCTGGCTGAGCACCATGGACAGCTCCACGACGGCGAGGGAGTCCAGGCCCGCGTCCTCGCGGCTCGCGTCCGGCCGCACGCCGTCGACGTCCAGCAGCAGGACCTCGGTCATCAGTGACTTCAGCAGCTCGTACATCGCGTCCTCCGGTGTGGCGTCGGCCGGCGTGCCCTAGGCGCCGCGGGTTTCGAGTTCGGGCCAGGTCAACGTGGTGGCGCCCCAGGTGAGGCCGCCGCCGAACGCGGCGAGCAGCACCCGGTGGCCGGGCTTGAGGGTCCCGTCCGACGCGGCCTGGGCGAGCAGGACCGGGATCGAGGCGGCGGCGGTGTTGCCGACCTCGGCGATGTTCTGCGTCGCCGCGTCCCGGCGCAGGCCGAGCCGGGTGGCCAGCGCGGCGCTGACCCGCGCGTTGGCCTGGTGGGTGACCACGCGGTCCACGTCGCCCAGCTCCCAGCCCGCGCCGTGCAGCGCCTCGGTCGCGGCGGCGCTCATCCGCTCGACGGAGTGCCGGAACACCTCGCGCCCCCGCATCCGGAAGTACTGCGACCCGTCGTCGGGCACCTTGTCCCGCAACGGGATGCGCGCGCCGCCGGCCCGCACGGTGATCAGGTCGGCGCGTTCGCCGTCGCTGCCCAGCACCAGCGGGCCGACGGCGCCCGGCTCGTCGGCGTCGCCGCGCCGCAGCACCACCGCGCCCGCCCCGTCGCCGAAGATCGGCAGGGTCGTCGGGTCCTCGGGGTCGAGCAGGGTCGAGAACGCCTCGGCGGCGACGAGCAGCACCCGCTCGGCCACGCCCGCCGCGATGAAGCCCGCCGCGGTCGCCAGGCCGTAGAGGAAACCCGTGCACACGGCCGAGACGTCCAGCGCGGCGACACCGCCCAGGCCCAGCCGCGCGGCCACGTCCGGCGCGGTGGCCGGGCTGCGGAAGTCCGGCGTCGAGGTGGCCAGCACGACGGCGTCGACCGGCCCGCCGCCCGCCGACTCCAGCGCGGCCCGGCCGGCCCCGACCGCGAGGTCGGAGGTCGCCTCGCCCGGACCGACCCAGCGGCGGGTGGAGATCCCGGTCCGGCTGACGATCCAGTCCTCGGACACGCCCAGCCGCGCGCACAGCTCCGCGTTGGTCACCACGCGCTCGGGCAGCCGGTGCCCGACACCGCAGAGGACCGCGCGGTCGGTCACGACCGGTCCCCGCCGCGCAGGGCCAGCGCGACGTCCACGATGAGGTCCTCCTGGCCCGCGACCGCCTGCCGCCGGCCGAGCTCGAAGAACACGTCGCGCGGGTCCACGCCCTCGCGGGCGGAGATGTCCAGCACGCGGGTCTTGAACCCGGAGAACACCCCGGCGAGGCCGCTGACGATGGACAGCGAGTCCACCTTGGGCGGCGCGGGCATCAACTCCCGCTCGGCGATGTCGGCCGCGTCCAGCAGCCGGTACAGGTCGATGCCGGTGCGGTAGCCGACGCGTTCGAGCACCGGCACCAGGACTTCCAGCTGGGTGTTGCCCGCCCCCGCGCCGAAACCGCGGGCGCAGGCGTCCAGGATGGACGCTCCGGCGTCGGCCGCCGCGATGGAGTTCGCCACGGCCATGCCGAGGTTGTTGTGCCCGTGGAACATCACCGGCACGTCCACCGCGGCGCACATGGCCGTGATGCGCTCGGTGACGTCGGCCGGCAGGTAGTGGCCCGCCGAGTCCATGATGCCGACGCCGGTCGCGCCGAACTCGACCAGGCGCGCGCAGTGCTCGGCCAGCCGCTCGGGGGTCGCCATGTGGCTCATCAGCAGCACGGCGTGCGCCTCGACGCCCCGGTCGCGCAGGAAGCCCAGGTGCCGCTCGGCCAGGCTGGACTCGGTGCAGTGGGTGCCGATGCGCACCAGGTCCGCGCCGCGCGCGACGGCGTTGTCCAGGTCCCTGGTCGTGCCCCAGCCGGGCAGCATGAACACGGCGAGCTTGCTGGTGCTCAACGCTTCCCGGGTGATGGTCAGCATCTCGTCGTCGCTGAGCCGGGCCCGGCCGACCTGCAACGAGGACGCGCCCAGCCCGTTGCCGTGGCCGACCTCGACCACCGGCACGCCGGCGGCGTCGGCGGCCCGCGCGTAGGCGCGCAGCTGGTCCGCGCCGAGGCTGTGCCGGACGGCGTGGTGGCCGTCGCGCAGGCTCGGGTCGTGGATCTGGATCGGCTTGCCCGCGTCGACGCCCGGGTTCGCTGCCTCGGTCATGAGTTCACCACGCCTGCGGTCGAGAGCCGGTCCGCCGCGTAGCTCTCCGCGACCAGGAGCGCGGCGGAATTGATGATGTCGAGGTTCCCGGCGTAGCGCGGGATGCGGTCGCCGGAGGAGGTGACCTCGACGGCGACGAACCCCTTGCCGTCGTCGGCGCTGCACGCCTTGACCTCGAAACCCCGCGCGAACGAGCGGACCTCGGCCGCCGCGCCCGCCACGACCGAGCGCAACGACTCGGTGGTGAGGTCCTCGCCCAGCAACGACATCGCGACCCGGAAGGTCGCGGGCGGCCGGGCCGGGCTGATGTTGAGGATCGCCTTGACGTCCTCCACCCCGGTGAACGTGCGGACCGCGTCCTGCGTGGTCTCCACGTACTCGTCGAGGTTCATCCGCGTGCCGTGGCCGATGCTCAGGGTGGCGGCGGTGGTCACGACCTCGATGTAGTCGATCCGATGCGCCCGCGTGATCGCCCGCAGGATCGGCACCGCCGCCTGCCCGCCGCAGCTGACCATGCTCAGGTCGCGGTGCGTGGCGATGTCGGCGCGGTTGACGGTCGGGAAGATCATCCGCCCCTGCTTGCTGGGCGTGAGGTCGATGAGCATGGTGCCCAGCGGCGCGAGCCTCGCCACGTGCTCGGCGTGGGCGGACGCGCTGGTGGCGTCGAACACGACGTCGAACGGGCGCTCGGCGGCCACGATGGACCCGATGCCGCCGGTGGCGACCGGCACGCCGAGCTGCGCCGCCTGCCGCAGGCCCGAGGTGGCCTCGTCCCGGCCAGCGACGAGGCCCAGGTCCAGGCGGTCCGAGCGCAGCACCTTGGTCATCAGGTCGATGCCGATCAGGCCCGCGCCGAGCACCGCCACGGACAGTCGGCCGGGCGCCGTCCGGTTGTCCTCGTAGGTCATGCGTGACTCCTGACGTGAGAGCGCAACGGCTTGGGTGGTCAGTCGCGGGCGCGCTTGTACGCCAGCGTGACGCCGTCGAACACCGGGAGCAGGCTCAGCTCGACCCGGTCGTCGTCGCGCAGCGCGGCGTTGAGCGCGCGCATCGAGTCCGTCTCCGGGTCGCTGACGCCCGGTCGCGCGACGTTGCCGGTCAGGAGGACGTTGTCGATGGCCATCAGCCCGCCCGGTCGGAGCAGTTCGAGGCACCGCTCGAAGTAGAGGGGGTAGCCCTCCTTGTCGGCGTCGATGAACGCGAAGTCCACGGTGCCGGCCGCGCCGTCGGCCAGCAGCCGGTCCAGGGTGCGGACCGCGGGGCGCAGTTCGAGCTGGATGCGGTCGGCGACACCGGCCCGCTCCCAGAACGGCCGCCCGATCTCGGCCCACTCCTCGTTGAAGTCGCAGGCGATGATCCGGCCGCCGGGCGGCAGCGCCCGCGCCATCGCCAGCGTGCTGTACCCGGTGAACACGCCGACCTCGACCACGGTCTTGGCCGCCATCAGCCCGACCAGGAAGCCGAGCAGCTGCCCCTGCTCCGGCGAGACCGCCATCCGGTGCTCGAACACCTGCGCGGCGGTCGCCTCGCGCAAGCCGCGGGCGATCTCGTCCTCGCGCAGCGACACGTCCTGCACGTACTGCTGGATCTCATCGTCCAGCACCAGATGAACGAGCACCGGTTCCTCCTCGCGCGGCCGACGTGGCTGCCACCCATGATGACCGGCGGGGGCGGCGGGAGGCGTCTTCCGGGTTGCGAGGCCTCCGCACGGCGACGACCACGCCCGAGCAACCTTGGAGATGACCGCGGCCGGCGGGTTTTTCATGATGTCACCACGCACGTGCCGAGCTAAACGGAGAATGACATGACAGCCTTTTCCATTCCGGCCCGGTTTGCTGAGCAAGTCGCGCGGACACCGGAAGCGACCGCCGTGTCAGACGCCGCGAGCGGCACGTCGTTGACCTACCGGGAGCTGGACCGGCGCGCCAACCGCCTGGCCCACCACCTGATCGGGCTCGGGATCGGCCGCGAGGACCGGGTCGCGGTGCTCGTGGAACGCTCCGCCGAGCTGGTGGTCGTGCTCCTCGCGATCCTCAAGGCGGGCGGGGCGTACCTGCCGGTCCACGAGGCCGACCCGGCCGACCGGCGGCAGTCCATCGTGGACCGTTCGCGGCCGGCCGTGCTGCTGGTGGACGACGCCATGCGCGCGGCGGGCGTCCCGACCGGCGTGCCGGTGGTGACCGTGACCGACCCGGCCATCGCCGCGGAGTCCGATGACGACCCGCGCGTGCCGATCGACCCCGACCAGCTCGCGTACGTGATCCACACGTCCGGGTCCACCGGCCAGCCCAAGGGTGTCGCGGTGACGCAGGGCGAGGTCGTCAGGTTGTTCACCGATCCACAGTGGACCGTGGAGCGGCACGCGCGGGTCCTGCTGGTCGCGCCGTACGCGTTCGACGTGTCCGCGTACGAGATCTGGATGCCGCTGCTGCACGGCGGCCAGGTCGTCGTCGCGCCGCCCGGACGGCTGGAGCCGAAGGCCCTGCGCGAGCTGATCACGACGCACCGCATCACCGGGCTGCACCTGACCGCGGGCCTGTTCCGCGTGCTCGCCGAGGAGGCGCCGGAGACGTTGCAAGGGGTGGACGAAGTTCTCACCGGCGGCGACGTCATCGCGCCCACGGCGGTGCGCAAGGTGCTCGACACGTGCCCCGACCTGGTGATCCGCGCCTTGTACGGCGCCACCGAGGGCACCGTGTTCTCCACCCACCACGTGCTGACCCGCGACTCGGAGCTGGGCAAGGTCGTCCCGATCGGCGAGCCGTTCACCGGGATCACCGTCCACGTCCTGGACGAGGAACTTCGGCCCGCGCCCGTCGACGCCGTCGGCGAGATCCACCTCGCCGGCGAGGGCGTCGCGCGCGGCTACCTCGGCCAGCCGGGCCTGACCGCCGAGCGGTTCGTGGCCGACCCGTTCGGCCGGCCGGGGTCGCGCATGTACCGCACCGGCGACATGGCCCGCCGCACCGCCGACGGCGCCATCGAGTTCGTCGGCCGCGAGGACAGCCAGGTCAAGATCCTCGGCTTCCTGGTGGACCTGGCCGAGGTGGAGGCCGCGCTGGCCGACCACCCGGGCCTGGCCCAGGTCGTCGTCCTGGCCCGCGAGCGGGAGGACGGCAACAAGCAGCTCGTCGGCTACGTCGTGCCGGAGTCCGAGGAGCTGAGCCTGGCCGCGGTGCGCGCCCACGCCAAGGCGAAGCTGCCCGGGTACATGGCCCCGGAGGTCTTCGTCCGGCTCGACGCGCTGCCGCTGACCGCGAACGGCAAGCTGGACCGCGACGCGATGCCGGAACCGGACTTCGACCAGGTCCTGGCCTCCCGCGCGCCGGAGACCCCGTTGCAGAAGGAGCTGTGCGCGCTCTTCAGCGCCCTGCTGGAGGTGCCCGAGGTGGGCATCGACGACAGCTTCTTCGAACTGGGCGGCCAGTCGTTGCAGGCCATGCGGCTGTGCAGCCGGATCGGGGCCACCATCGGCGTCGGCGTCTCGGTCAACACGCTGTTCGACACCCCGACCGTGGCCGAGCTGGCCGCCCACATCGAGGCCAAGCGCGCCGCGTACGAGAGCCGGACGGCCTGATGACCGGGCCGACCCGCCCGCTGACCGGCGCCGAGTACCTCGCGAGCATCCGCGACGACCGCGAGGTCCAGCTGCACGGCAAGCGGGTGGACGACGTCACCGAGCACCCGGCGTTCCGCAACCCGGCCCGGATGATCGCCCGGCTCTACGACGCGCTGCACGACCCCGCGCACCGGGACGTGCTCACCACCGCCACCGACGCCGGCGGCCCCGGCGGCTACACCCACCGCTTCTTCACCACGCCGCGCAGCGCCGAGGACCTGGTCGCCGACCAACAGGCCATCGCCGCGTGGTCCCGGCTGACCTACGGCTGGATGGGCCGCAGCCCGGACTACAAGGCCTCGTTGCTGGGCACGCTCGGCGCGAACGCCGAGTTCTACAACCCGTTCGCCGACAACGCCCGCCGCTGGTACCGGGAGTCGCAGGAGAAGGTCCTGTACTGGAACCACGCCATCGTCAACCCGCCGGTGGACCGGCACCTGCCGCCCGACCGGGTCGGCGACGTGTTCGTGCACGTCGAGCGGGAGACCGACAGCGGCCTGGTGCTCAGCGGGGCCAAGGTCGTCGCCACCGGGTCGGCGCTCACGCACTACAACTTCATCGCCCACACCGGCGTGCCGATCAAGGACCGCAGGTTCGCCGTCGTGGCCACCGTGCCGATGAACGCGCCCGGCCTGAAGCTGATCTGCCGCCAGTCCTACTCCGCGGCGGCGGAGGCGACCGGCAGCCCGTTCGACTACCCGCTGTCCTCCCGGATGGACGAGAACGACGCGATCCTGGTGCTGGACAAGGTGCTCATCCCGTGGGAGAACGTCTTCATCTACGGCGACGCCGCCAAGGTGGGCATGTTCAGCGGGCAGTCCGGGTTCGTCGAGCGGGCCATGTTCCACGGCTGCACCCGGCTCGCGGTGAAGCTGGAGTTCCTGGCCGGGCTGCTGGCCAAGGCCCTGGACATCACCGGCGTGGCGGAGTTCCGCGGGGTGCAGGCCCGGCTGGGCGAGGTGCTCGCCTGGCGCAACCTGTTCTGGGGGCTGTCCGACGCCGCCGCGCGCAACCCGGTGGCCTGGCGCGACGGCGCGGTGCTGCCCAACCCGGACTACGTGATGGCCTACCGGTGGTTCTCCCAGGTCGGCTACGCGCGGGTCCGCGAGATCGTGCTGCAGGACGTCGCGAGCGGGCTGATCTACCTGCCCTCCAGCGCGCGGGACTTCCACAACGACGACACCCGGCCGTACCTGGACACCTACCTGCGCGGCTCGCACGGCGTGGACGCCGTCGAGCGGGTGAAGGTGCTCAAGCTGCTCTGGGACGCGGTCGGCACCGAGTTCGGCGGCCGGCACGAGCTGTACGAGCGCAACTACACCGGGAACCACGAGAACACCAGGACCGAGCTGCTGCGCGGCCAGGTGGGCGACGGGAAGCTCGACGGGTACCGCGAGTTCGTCGACCGCTGCCTCGCCGAGTACGACCTGGACGGATGGCTAGCACCCGACCTCGCCGGATAGATCATGGAGCTGCACTGTGGACGTGTACCCGCTGAGTTCTCGGCAGAAAGACCCGTTCGGCCTGGCTCGCTCGCCCAGGCACGTCGTCGCGCTCGCGCTGCGCATCAAGGGTGAGCTGCGCCTCGACGCGCTCAAGGGCGCGCTCGACGAGGTGGTGGAACGGCAGGAGGCGCTGCGCACCCGGGTCAACTACGACGAGGCGGACGGCACCCGCGGCTTCCTGGAGGTGCTGCCGCCGCTGCCGGTCCCGCTGGCGGTGCGCGACATCCCCGAGACGCCCGGCCGGTCGCGCGACGAGATCGCCCTGGACCTGCTCGCCGCGTTGAACCAGGAGTCCATGTCCTACCTGGACACGCCGTCGCTGCGGGCCACCCTGCACCGGCTCGACGACCACGACGCCGTGCTCACCATCCTCAGCCACCACCTGTTCAACGACGGCTGGTCGGTCGGCGTGCTGCGCCGCGAGATCGCCGCCTGCTACCGGGCCCGCGTGACCGGCGTGCCGCACGCGCTGCCGCGTCCCGCCCCGTACAGCGAGTTCGCGTCCTGGGAGCAGGAGTTCCTGAGCAGCGAGCGCGCGGCGGCGGCCCGCCGGTACTGGAAGGACAAGCTGGCCGGCGCGCGGATGCACTCGATGCCGACCGACCGGCCGTTCGACCCGGAGCAGCAGGCGCCGCGCAGCGCGGTGCGCAACTTCACCATCGACCCCGACACCATGGCGCGGATCACCGCGGGCGCGGCGCAGCAGCGGTGCAGCGTGTGGCACGTGTTCCTGGCCGCGTACATGGTGCTGGTGGAGAAGGTCACCGGGCAGTCCGACATCACGATCCTGACCGTGAACAGCGGCCGGCCGGCGCGGGAGTTCTACGACACCATCGGGTTCTTCGCCAACCTGGTGCCGGTGCGGCTGCAGTTCGACGGCTGCGGCACCTACCTGGACCTGATGCGGTGCGCGCGCAAGGCCAGCGCCGACGCGCAGCAGCACCAGCTGCCCACCGAGTCGATCCTGGAGATGTACCCGACGCTGATGCACCCGTCCGGCGACCCGCGCGCCCTGCCGGTGGGGTTCAACTACATCAGCTCGCCGGCCGAGCACGAGGACACCGGCTTCACCACCAGCGTCGAACCGGTGACCGCGCCGGAGGAGGAGCCCGCGTCGTTCCGGCGGGGCGCGTTCATCTGGACCTTCCTCCTGGCGGGGGAGGACTTCCGGTGCGTGGTGGAGTACGAGCCCAGCGCGGTGGACGCCGAGACGGTCGAGCGCTGGGGCACCGAGTGGCTCGACCTGGTCCTGGCGATGACCGACAACCCGGACCAGACCTGGCACCGCGGCTAGCCCGCGGGACGGCGAAGCGCCCGTGACCGGTGTCGGTCACGGGCGTTGTCGCGTGCGCGGGTTTCTCGCCGGTGGGATGGGTGCTCGCCGCCGCGGCCGCCCGCCCAAGCCGCAGCCCGCCCCGCCCGTCCAAGCCGCAGCCCCGCCCGGCCCTGCTGCCTGACCGCAGTCACCCGGCTGCGCTTCCGCGCGTGCGAAAAGGGCCGGCGCCGCCGTGTGGCGGCACCGGCCCCTCCCCCCACTCAGACCTGCGTCGGCACCGACCAGTGCAGCCCGTCGGGCGAGGGCACCAGGCCGCCGGCGCGGATCGGGATCTGCTCGTCCTCCGTGCTGCCCGTCGCCGCCTGCACCTGGATGCGGGCGCCGGCCTCGGCGACCTGCCAGATCATGTCGTCGATGTCGCCGTCGCGCCGGTCGAGGTAGGAGCCGGCGTCGAGCAGGGCGCGTTCGTCCGACGAGCCGCCGCCGACCAGGTCCACGAACGACTGGACCTCCGAGGCCGCGCTGCCGGTGACCTTCTTGGCCTTCCAGAAGTACGACTGCTCGTCGGAGTGCTTGTCGTAGAACGCCACCAGGAAGTCGTGGAACCGGGCGTACTCCTGCCGGTAGCGCAGCTCGAACTCCTCGAACAGCGCGGTCTCCTCCGCCTCGCCCGCGCCGCGCAGCGCGGTGTTGATCGAGCGGGCGGCGAGCAGGGCGCTGTAGGTGGCCAGGTGCACGCCGGAGGAGAACACCGGGTCGATGAAGCAGGCCGCGTCGCCGGCGAGCACCAGGCCCGGCCGCCAGAACTTCTCCTGGATGTAGGAGTAGTCCTTGCGCACCCGGATCTCGCCGTACGGGCCCTCGGTGACCCGCTTCGCGTCGGACAGGTAGTCCGCGATCATCGGGCACTCGGCGATCAGCTCCATCAGCGCGCGCTCGCGGTCGCCGCGGATGCGCTCCAGCGCGTCCGGGTGCAGCACCACGCCCACGCTGGTCAGCTCGTCGGACAGCGGGATGTACCAGAACCAGCCGTGCTCGAACGCCACCGCCAGGATGTTGCCCGAGACCGGCTCCGGCATCCGCTTGCCGCCCAGGAAGTAGCCGAACAGGGCGATGTTGCGGAAGAACTCGGAGTACTGCCGCTTGCCGCCGACCTTGACGTGGATGCGGCTGGTGTTGCCCGAGGCGTCCACCACGTACTTGGCGCGGATCTCGCGGCGCACGCCGGACGCGTCGGTGCACGTGACGCCGCAGACCCGGCCGTCCTCCTCCAGGACGTCGTTGACGGCGTGCTCCTCGCGCACGTCCACGCCCTTGCGCCGGGCGTTGTCCAGCAGGATCTGGTCGAACTTCATCCGCTCGACCTGGTAGGCGGTGGAGGCGGTCCCGGCGAACTTGGGGGAGATGCCGAAGGCGAACGTCCACGGCTCGGGGTTGACGCCCCACCGGAACGTCCCGCCCCGTTTGAGCGGGAACCCGGCCGCCTCCAGCTCGTCGGACACCCCGAGCAGCCGGCAGATGCCCTGCACGGTGGACGGCAGCAGCGACTCGCCGATCTGGTAGCGGGGGAACCGCTCCTTCTCCAGCAGGACGACGCGGTGCCCCTGCCCGGCCACCAGCGTCGCCACAGTCGAACCGCACGGTCCGCCGCCGACGACCACGACGTCGGTCTCAATGGTCTCTGTCATCAATCATCCTTCGCTCAGCGGAACTGGCACTGCTACCGGTCCATGGCCGCGACGGCGCGTTCGACCGCCGTGCGCGCGTGCCACAGGTCGTCCGGCTCCTCCGGGATGTCGAGCACGAACGTGCGGATGCCCCCGTCGAGGTAGGTCTTGACCGCCTGGGCCACCTCGTCGTAGTTGCCGACCAGGTAGGGGCAGAAGGTGTGGTGGTAGCGGAACGGCACCAGCCAGTACGTCTGGCCCGGCGCCTCGTCCGGGATGGGCACGGCGGCGAGCTGGGGCTGCCAGGACGACACGGCGGCGGACAGCAGCAGCTTCATCCGCTCCGCGCCCTCCTGGGTGGCCGGGAACCGCTTGTGCGCGATGCGCCACGCCTCGGCGGAGTCCTCGCGCGCGATGATCCCGACGCTGATGCCCGAGCCGAACTTGTTCTTGCGGATGTCCGGGCTGACGAAGTCCTCGGGCACCAGCGGGAACGACAACTGGCTCAACCCCAGCGCCTCACCCGCCGACAGGCTCGCCGGCGACGAGCCGGACACGTACGACAGCGGGAACAGCTCCGGCGGGACCGGCGAGGTGAGCCGCGCGCGGCGGAACCTGTAGTACTCGCCCGCGAAGTTCACCATGCCGCCGGTGAGCAGCTCCTTGACGATCGTCGCGTACTCGGTGAGCCGGTCGTAGCGGGCGTCGTGCGCCACGGTGTCGCCCTGGACGGTCAGGTCGCGGCTGTAGCCGCCGCTGACGAAGTTGATGTCGACGCGCCGGCCGTACAGGTGCGCCAGCGACGACACCGCCCGCGCCAGCGTGAACGGGCTGCGGTCGACCGGTTGGATGGCCACCAGCGGCACGAAGGCCTCGGTCCCGGCGATGGCCGCCTGGGCGGCCATCAACGAGTCGATCGAGGTGTTGTCGCTGTAGATCAGGCCGCCGCGGTAGCCGGCCTCGTCGGCCCACCGGGCGATCTCCAGCAACCGGCGCAGGTGCGACTGCTCGTTGTACCCGATGCTGGAGCGGCAGGTCGTGTAGACGGTGACACCGCTCGCGGCGAGGTCCATCATCGTTGCGCCTCCCTGCCGGTGATGCCGCTGACGGACGGGTCGCCCAGGAAGTCCCGCAGGCTGATCGCGATGCCGAACTGCTCCTCCAGCCGGGCGACCAGCACGGCCGAGAGCAGCGAGTGCCCGCCCAGCTCGAAGAAGCTGTCGTCCACGCCGACCCGTTCGACCCCGAGCACCTCGGCGAACAGCTCGCACAGCTGTTCCTCCAGGGGCGTGGCGGGCTTGCGCCCGGCCCCGGTCGCGAAGGTCGGCGCGGGCAGGGCCTTGCGGTCGAGCTTCCCGTTGATGGACAACGGGAGCGCGTCCAGCACCATCACCGCGTTGGGCACCATGTGCGCGGGCAGGACCCGCGCGGCGGCGGCCCGCAGCCCGGCCGGGTCCGGCACGGCCCCCGCCTCGGGTTGCACGTAGCCCACCAGGCGGCGGTCGCCCGGCCGGTCCTCGCGGACCACGACGACGGCGTGCTCCACGCCCGGCTGCGCGGCCAGCACCGCCTCGACCTCGCCGGGCTCGATGCGGAACCCGCGGATCTTGACCTGCTGGTCCACCCGGCCCAGGTACTCCAGCTCGCCGTCGTCGCGCCAGCGCACCAGGTCCCCGGTCCGGTACATCCGCTGCCCCGGCTCGAAGGGGCAGGCCACGAACCGCAGCGCGGTCAGCCCCGGCTGGTTGAGGTACCCGCGGGCGAGGCCCGGCCCGGCCAGGTACAGCTCGCCCGCCACGCCCGGCGGCACCGGCGTCAACCGGCTGTCCAGCACGTAACTGCGCACGTTCCAGTTCGGCGGCCCGATGGGCGGCGCGCCGCCCGCGGTCAGCGGCCCGCTGATCGTCGTGCACACGGTCGTCTCGGTCGGCCCGTAGGCGTTGAACATCCGGCGGCCGGTCGACCACTCGGCGACCATCTCGGCCGGCAGGGCCTCACCGCCCACGACCAGGCACTCCAGTCCGGGCAGGCGTTCGGGCGCCGCGCCGGCGAGGGCGGCCGGGGCCACCACCGCGTGGGTGATCCGCAGCTCCCGCATGGTGTCGGCCAGTTCCTCGCCGGCCAGCTGACCCGGCGGGGGCAGCACCAGCGTGGCCCCGGAGGTCAACGCCGACAGCACCTCCAGCAGGGACATGTCGAAGCTGAGCGACAACAGCTGGGCCATCCGGGACTCCGGCGTGATGGCCAGGGTGTGCACCATGAACGCGGCCAGGTTGGCCAGGCCCTGGTGGCTGACCACCACGCCCTTGGGCCGCCCGGTGGACCCGGACGTGTAGATCACGTACGCGCGGTGCGCGGCCAGCAGCGGCGCGGTCCGGTCGTCGTCGGTGACCGGGTGGCCGGGCCGCTCCGCCACGGCGGCGGTCACCGCCGGGTCGTCCAGCAGCACGACCGGGCTCCGCTCGGGCAGGTTGGCACTGGCCGCGCGGTTCGTGAGCACCGCCACCGGGTTGGCGTCGGTGAGCATGTACCCGATGCGGTCCGCCGGGTAGCCCGGGTCGATCGGCAGGTGGGCGGCGCCGGCCTTGGACACCGCGAGGATCGCGGCGATCAGGTCCGGCGAGCGCGGCAGCGCCACCGCGACCACCCGCTCCGGCCCGACGCCCAGCCCGATCAGGTGCCGGGCCAGCCGGTTGGACCGCTCGTCCAGCTCCGCGTAGGTCCACGCCACGCCGTCGGACTCCAGCGCGACCGCGTCCGGCGTGCGCGCCGCCTGCGCGGCGACCAGGTCCGGCAGCACCGTCATGGGGATGTCCCGCGTCGTGTCGTTCCACCGCGACACGACCAGGTCCCGCTCGGCCGCCGTCAGCAGCTCGACGTCGCCGACCCGCAGACCGGGGTCGGCGGTGAACTGGCCCAGCAGCGCGATGAACCGCCCCACGAGCGCCTCGACGGTGTCGTGGTCGAACAGGTCGGCCGCGTACTCCAGGGCGATGCCGATCCCGTCGGGCGTGCCGTCCGGCTCGTGCCGCGACCGGAAGGTCAGCGACAGGTCGAACTTCGCCGAGTCCCCGGCCAGCGGCAGGCCCTCGGCCCGCAGCCCCTCGGCCGCCCACTCGCGGCTGGTGTCCTCGTCGGAGGCCAGCATCACCTGGAACAGCGGGTGGTGCGCGGTCGAGCGGACCGGGTTGAGCACCTCCACCAGCCGCTCGAACGGCACGTCCTGGTGGGCGTAGGCCGCCAGGTCGGTGTCGCGGACGCGGCGCAGCAGCTCGGTGAAGCTCGGGTCGCCCGACAGGTCCGCCCGCAGCACGAGCGTGTTGACGAAGAACCCGACCAGGTGGTGCAGCCCCTCGTCGCCGCCGCGGCCGGCCACCGGCACGCCGATCGGGATGTCGGTGCCCGCCCCGGACCGGGACAGCAGGACCGCGAGCCCGGCCTGGAGCACCATGAACATCGTGACCTGGTGCTTGCGCGCCAGCTCCACCAGCCCGCGGTGCAGCTCGGCGTCCACCTCGACGGTGATGTGCCCGCCGCGGTAGGTGGGCAGCGCCGGGCGGGACCGGTCGAAGGGCAGGTCCAGCTGCTCGGGCAGGTCGGCCAGCGCCGCCTCCCAGTACGCCACCTGCCGGGCCAGCACGCTGTCGTGGTCCTGGTCGCCGCCGAGCAGCCCGCGCTGCCAGAGCGTGTAGTCCGCGTACTGCACCGGCAGGTCCGCCCAGCCGGGGGAGTGGCCCGCCAGCCGCGCCTCGTAGGCCTGGCCCAGGTCGCGCAGCAGCACGCCGAGCGACCAGCCGTCGCTGGCGATGTGGTGCATCAGCAGCACCAGCACGGACTCGTCGGCGCCCAGCTCGAACAGCCACCCCCGCACCGGCAGCTCGCCGGCCAGGTCGAACACGTGCCGCGCCGCCCGCTCGGTCAGCTCGGGCAGGCCGGCTTCGTCGGTGCGCACCACCGTGAACTCGGGCGTCGCCTCGTCGGCCGGCACCACGCGCTGGTACGGCTGGCCGTCCACGACGGGGAACACCGTCCGCAACGACTCGTGCCGCCCGACCACGTCACGCAGCGCCGCGGCGAGCGCGTCGGCGTTCACCGAACCGCGCAGCCGCCACGCGAACGGCACGTTGTAGGTGGTGCTCGGCCCTTCGAGCTGGTCCAGGAACCACAACCGTTGCTGGGCGAACGACAGCGGCAGCCGCTCGGGCCGGTCGGCCGGCTCCAGCGCCGGCCACGCCTTCCCGGCCGCGTCCAGCGACTTGGCCAGCAGCTCGACCGTCGGGTGGTCGAACACCGTGCGGATCTCCAGCTCCACGCCCAGCACCGACCGCACCCGGCTGATCAGCCGGGCCACCAGCAGCGAGTGGCCGCCCAGCTCGAAGAACCCGTCGTCCACGCCGACCCGCTCCACGCCCAGGACCTCGGCGAACAGCTCGCACAGGATCTCCTCGGCCGGCGTGGACGGGCCCCGCCCGGTGCCGGCGGCGTAGGTGGGCGCGGGCAGCGCCGCGCGGTCCAGCTTCCCGTTGACCGTCAGCGGCAACGAGTCCAGGACGACGATCGCGGCGGGCACCATGTAGACCGGCAGCACCTCGGCGGCGGCGGCGCGGACCTCGGCCGGGTCCACCCGGCTGCCCGGCGCGGGCACGACGTAGCCCGCCAGGCGCTGGTCGCCCGGCCGGTCCTCGCGGGCCACCACGACGGCCTGCGCCACACCGGGCGCAGCGGCCAGCACGGCCTCGATCTCGCCGGGCTCGATGCGGAACCCGCGCACCTGGACCTGGTGGTCCACCCGGCCCAGGTACTCCAGCTCGCCGTCCTCGCGCCACCGCGCCAGGTCGCCGGTCCGGTACATCCGCTCGCCGGAGCCGAAGGGGCAGGCCACGAACCGCTGCGCGGTCAACCCGGGCTGGTTCAGGTACCCGCGCGCCAGCCCGGGGCCGGCCAGGTACAGCTCGCCCGGCACACCCGGCGGCACGGCCTCCAAGCGCTCGTTCAGCACGTAGACCCGGGCGTTGTGGATGGGTTTGCCGATCGGCGGAGCGTCCACTCCGGACAGCGGCCCGCTCATCGTCACGGCCACCGTCGCCTCGGTGGGGCCGTAGGCGTTGAACATCCGCCGACCCGGCGACCACTCGGCCGCCACCTCCCCCGGACAGGCCTCCCCGCCGACCATCAGGCACTCCAGCAGCGGCAGCTGCGCCGGGGACGCGCCGGCCAGGGACGCCGGCCCGACCAGGGCGTGGCTGGCGCGCAACCCGTGCAGCGCCTCGGCCAGCACCTCGCCGGCCAGCTGCCGCGACTCGGGCAGCACCAGCGCCGCGCCGGCCGGCAACGACATCAGCAGCTCCATGACGGCCGCGTCGAAGCTCAGCGAGGCGACCTGGGCGACCCGGGACGCGGGCCCGATCTCGAAGGTCTCGATGAGGTACGCCGACAGGCTCGCCAGGCCCTGGTGGCTGACCACCACGCCCTTGGGCCGCCCGGTGGACCCGGACGTGTAGATCACGTAGGCCGGGTGCGCGGCCAGCAACGGCCGGGTGCGGTCCCCGTCGGCGACCGCCTCACCGGACCGGCCCGCCACGGCCGCGGTCACGGCGTCGTCGTCGAGGTCGAGCAGGGTCGTGCCCGCGGCCTCCGGCAGCCGCGCCGCGGTGGCCCGGTCGGTGATCAGCAGGCTGGGGGTGGCGTCGGTGAGCATGAACCGGATCCGGTCCGCCGGGTAGCCGGGGTCGATCGGCAGGTACGCCGCGCCGGCCTTGGCCACCGCGAGGACCGCGGCCACCATCTCCAGCGACCGCGGCAGCGCCACCGCCACCAGCCGCTCCGGACCGATGCCCAGCCCGACCAGGTGCCGCGCCAACCGGTTCGACCGCTCGTCCAGCTCCGCGTAGGTCCAGGACACGCCGCCCGATTCCACCGCGACCGCGTCCGGCGTGCGCGCCGCCTGCGCCGCGAACAACTCGGGCAGCACCGTCACCGGGACGTCGCGCGCCGTGTCGTTCCACACCGAGACGACCAGCTCCCGCTGGAGGTCCTCCATGCCGGTCACGCCCGTTCGGCCTGGACAAGGCTGGTGGGCCGCATGTCCGTCCAGTGCGCTTCGACGTAGTCCAGGCAGTTCGAGCGGGAGTCCGCGCCGTGCGCCGTGGTCCAGCCGGCCGGGACGGCGGTGCCCGCGGGCCACAGGCTGTGCTGCCCCTCGTCGTTCACCAGGACCAGGTACAGGGCGTCAGCGTCCTCGAACGGATTAGACACGGCAACCTCATTCCACTTGGGACGATCCAGCCGGCGACAAGTCGCGCACCGCCGCCCGCGCCACGGCAGGCGGCCCGCTCACCAGTCTCCTCCGGCGGATGACCCCGGAACATCTCCACAGTTGCCGTGCGCCGGGCCCTCCGAAAAGGGGCGCGACCGTCCACAAGGGACTCGCGCGGGGGCCCGGCCGAACTCCTCGCTACGCGCCGCGCGGCAACAAGTCCACCACCGGCGCCGCACCGACGCCGGGAACCCACCACTCCTGCGGCGCCGGCCCGCCCGCGCTCACCGGAAACCGCTCCAGCCCCGCGGTGGGCAGCTCCAATTCCGGCTCGCGGTTGAGGATGGACGCTTCCAGCCGCTGCAGGCGCATCCCGGGCTCGATGCCCAGTTCGGCGACCAGGATCGCGCGGGCCCGCCGGCACACCTTGAGCGCCTCGGCCTGCCGCCCGGAGCGGTACAGGGCGAGCATGAGGAACTCGTAGAGCCGCTCCCACAGGGGGTGTTCCTCGACCAGGACGGTCAGCTCGCCGACCACCTCCTCGTGCCGGCCCAGCGCGAGGTCGAGCTGGACGCGTTCGACGACCGCGGTCAGCCGGGTGTGTTCGAGCTGGTCGGCGAAGCGGCGCAGCAGCTCGCTGTGCAGGTCGGCCAGCGCCCGGTTGCCGCGCCACAGGTTGAGCGCCATGCGCAGCGTCGCCACCGCCGCGGAGGTGCGGGAGGCGCGGGCGTGCCGGCGCGCGGTCTCGACCAGCGAGGTGAACCGCTCGGTGTCGAGGTCGTCGGGATCGACCTCCAGCTGGTAGCCGGGTCGTCGGGTCCTGATCCGCAGCGCCACCTTCGCGTCCAGGAAGATCTTGCGCAGGGCGGAGACGCAGATCTGCACCTGTGTTCGCGCCGTCGTCGGGGGCGTGGTGTTCCACACGGCGTCGATGAGCCGCTCGACCGGGACGACCCGGTTGGCGTTGAGCGCGAGCATGGCCAGCACGACGCGCTGCCGTGGCCCGCCGAGGTCGTGTTCGCGCCCATCGCTGGTCAGGGTGATGGGGCCGAGGAGTCGCAGCACGTGGTTCCCCCAGGGGCTCAGGAATCGTTGACGCGCGAGAAGAACGCACCTTCAGTCCCCGCGGTAGCGCGTCGTTACTCGCAGTAGCTGCCTCCTTGCGCATGGTGCGGACGGTTCGACGCTAGCCCACAAAACCCCGCCGGCTCAACACAATGTCCGAAGGGTGGCCGCGCACGGATGTTCACATCGGTCCGCGCGCCGACCCGAAATCAAGATCGCGACTCCTCCGACAAGCGCCTTGAATGCCGTGCGCCACCCGGTTGGCGCATCCATCGGCCCGGCGAAAAACAGCAAGAGTGGAGAAGCGGTCACCCGTTGCCCGGCGCAACCCCGGAGCGACCGGAACGCCCGCCGCCACCCGGACCCCGAGCGCTCGACGCGTTGGTCCGGCCCGCGGCCGGAGAGGAAGAATGGAATGGTTCAACCATGGCCGGGGGCGCGGCGGAACAGGCCCGCCCGTCGGCCCGTCGGGGCGGTCGCCGCTGCTCCGCGAGGCCCTCGACGCCGGTCCCGGCCGCCGGGCGACATCGTGCCGACGGACCTTTTCCGGCGCGTTCCGCAAGAGCCGTTCCGGTGTTGTCGGTCCCAATCCCGCGAATGCCCGGCGGCTCGCGGCTGATCGGCCACGGCGGCTTGACCCGTCGAGCCGATGGCCGCCCGCCCCGGCGTCGGCGCCCTGGTCCGGTTGCGCGTTCCCGATCGACTTCCACGGCTTTTTCGCGGCGGCTGATCGGAGGCGCGACGCGAGTGCCCGACATTCGTCACCACAAACCGGCGTTCGTGGTGTAGGGCCCGTCACTGCGAATAGCAAGAACGAAGAAGCGCGTGCGGGACGAACCACTCTCCCGCACGCGCCCCGGGGTCGCGCCTCACGCGACCTCGGTCAGCTCCCCGGCCCGGCGGGCCTCCTCGTCCGCGGCGATGGCGGCGAGCACGTCGGCCCACACGATCCCCGGCGCGAGGTTGGTCGTCGGGGTCGTGCGCGGGTAGGCGGGGTCTTCCTCGCGGAGGAAGCCCGTCCCGAGGTACTGGGGAGGTCCGTCGAAAAGGGCCATGGCAGTGGGTGCTCCCATCGGTCTGGGGTGCGGGTTGGCTAGTCCTCGTGCGGGCCGACCGTGACCGGCACGCCGTTGAACACCGCGTTGCCGGACGGCACGTCGATCACCAGGTCGTCGGTGAGCGCGTTGGCGTTCACCCCCGGGTTGCGGGCCGCGACCCGCTGCGGGCTGCCCTCGTGCCCCCAGCCGTGGGGGAGGCTGACCACGCCGGGCATGATCGCGTCGTTCGGCTCGACCGGGACGACGACCTCGCCCGCCGCCGACCGCACCACCGCCCGCTCGCCCAACCCGAGCCGGGCGACGTCGGCCGGGTTGACGTGCAGCGTGCACCGGTTGCTGCCGCCGACCAGCGACGCCACGTTGTGCAGCCAGCTGTTGTTGGACCGCAGCTGCCGCCGGCCGATCAGGACGACGTCCGGCGTCGGGGCGGCGAGCCGGGCCCGCAACCGGTCGAAGTCGGCGACGATCGGCGCGGGGGCCAGCTCCACCTTCCCGGACGGCGTGCGCAGCAGCTCCTTGAGCCGCGGTTCGAGCGGGCCGAGGTCGATGCCGTGCGGCTCCTGCTTCAACCGGGCCAGCGACAGGCCGTAGGGGCCGAACCTGAGCAGCGTGTCCAGGACCCGCTCGGTGCCGTCGTCACCCTCGATGCCGGCGCGCAGCACGGCGACGTCGGCGCCCTCGACCGGCGAGCCGGGCATCTGGGTGGCCCCGGTGAGCAGTTGGCCGATGAACATCTCGTCCACGCCCGACGGGTCGGCCGCCGCGCCCGCGCCCGCCGCGATCAGCGTCAGCCGGGCCAGGATCTCCGCCTCGGACCGCTGGTCGTCGTCCAGCGGCAGGGCGGGCGGAGAGTACCGGGTGTAGTTGCGCACCATGACGATCTGCATCAGGAAGTCGTAGTGCGGCGACTGGAGGATGCGCGGCGGCGGCAGGATCACGCTGGCGTGCCTGGTGGTCTCGTTGAGGTACGGGTCGACGCAGACCATGAAGTCCAGCCCGCCGAACGCCCGCCCGAGCCGGGGCCCGTTGGGCGCGGCGACGACCTGGTTGGCCCCGATGTTGATCAGCGCGCGGACCTGGCCGTCGCCGGGGGTCTCGATCTCGTCGGCCAGGGTGGCGGTCGGCAGCTCGCCGAGCACCTCGGGCAGGCCCTTGACGCGGCTGCGCCAGCGGCCCCACTCGAACGGCTGCCCGGTGCGGAAGACCTCCAGCGCGGCGGTCTTGGTGAACATCGTCCCGCCCGGCCGGTCCAGGTTGCCGGTCAGGACGTTCACCACGTCCACCAGCCACTGGGTGATCGTGCCGAACTCCACCACCGACCCGCCCATGCGCGAGTACACCGCGGCGGTCGGCGCGGCGGCCAGCTCGCGGGCCAGCCGCACGACGTCGTCGGCGGGCACGCCGCACACCCGTTCGGCGACCGCCGGGGGGAACTCCGCCACCAGCTCGCGCAGCTCGTCCAGCCCGGCCACCTCGTGGGTGACCGCGGTCAGCCCCTCGGCGAACAGCGTGTGGACGATGCCCAGCAGCAGGAACGGGTCGGTGCCGGGCCGGACGAAGAAGTGCTCGTCGGCGGCGTCGGCGGTGCGGGTGCGGCGCGGGTCCACCACGACCAGCTTGCCGCCGCGCTTGCGCAGCGCCCGCAGGCGGGCGGGCATGTTGGGGGCGCAGAACAGCGAACCGTGCGACTCCATCGGGTTCGCGCCGATGACCAACAGGTAGTCGGTGCGGTCGATGTCCGGCACGGCGATGGCGAACGGGTCGCCGTAGAGGTGCCCGCACGCGACGTGCTTGGGCATGTGGTCGATGGTGCCCGAGGAGTAGACGTTCTTGGACGCCAACGCCTGGATCAGCGGCACGCGGTACAGGAAGCCCGCCATCGTGTGGTAGGTCGGGTTGCCGAAGAAGACGGCGACGGCGTCGCGGCCGTGCTTCTCGACGACCTCGCCCAGGCCGCGTTCGACCGCTTCGAACGCCTCCTCCCAGGAGGCCTCGCGGAACCCGTCGCCCTCGCGGATCAGCGGGTGGCGCAGGCGGTCCGGGTCCTCGTCGAGCTGGCCGAGGCCCGCGCCCTTGGGGCAGATGTAGCCGCCGGTGAACGGGTCCCGCTCGTCCCCGGTCACCCTGGTGACGCGGCCGGCGGCGGTCAGCTCGATCTTCAGGCCGCAGACGGAGTCGCAGATGGGGCACGTCCGGTGCGCGGTGGTCATCGGCCCTCCGGTGGTGGGGTCGGCGGCACGGGCGCCGGCCCCGGGCGTCGCGCCGGGACCGGTCGCCGGTGGGGCGGGTGGCCGGGTCATGCCGACGCGGTCAGCTCGGCGGTCTCGCGGAACGCCGGCTCGACACCCGAGGGCACCTCGTACACGTACGGCTGCCGGCTCTCCTTGGACGGGCCGAACATCGACTTCCACAGCACGCGCAGGGCGAAACCGGGGCGCATCAACGACTCCGGCGGCGCGATCAGGCCCGCGGTCCGGAAGTACGCGGCGGTGATCGCGCCGTCGCGGGTCGCGGCGATCTGCACCCGCTTGAGGTACCAGTTGGCCATGCGCACCTTGAACGTGCGCTCGCCCTCGACGCCCGGCAGGCTCAGGTCGATGGTGTTGGTCATCTCCCACGCGGCGTCCACCGCGTCCTCGGCGATGTCGCGGAAGTAGTCCAGCGGCACCGGCGCGACACCGCTGTGCAGGTGCCGGCGCATGACCAGCGCGCACAGCGCGGCCACGCTCATGCCCTGCGCGTACACGGGGTTGAAGCAGGTGATCGCGTCACCGGTGACCAGGAGGCCGTCCGGGAAGCGGCGCAGGTCCTCGTAGTGGCGGCGCAGCGTCGTGGGGAACTTGAACGGCATCGCCTTGTCCACCGGGTCCGCGTAGCGCAGCGTCTCGTAGACGTCCTTGGCGGGCAACGACTTCAGCCACTCCATCAGGCCCGCGCGGTCGGTGGGCGGGTGGTCGCCGAGGATGCCGTAGGTGGTCAGCTCGACCTTGCCGTCCTCGACGAGGAAGAAGACGTTGCCGCGCGGCGCGCCGGCGTGCGCGATCTGGTTGATGGCCACGTCCTTGCCGAACCCGTTGGCGCCGGGGCGCAGCCGGAAGTGCTGCGTGACGTAACCGAGGTCGATCTTCTTGCGCTCCTCGACGGGCTTCTCGTAACCGAGCTGCTCCAGCCACACCGGGGTGCGCGAGCCGCGGCCGGTGGCGTCGACCACCAGGTCGCCCTCGATCACCCGGTCCTCGTCGCCGTCGCGGGCCTGCACCCGCACACCGGTGACGCGGCTCTTGTCCGCGGTCGTGGTGAGGCCGAGGATGTCGTGCTCCTCCAGGAAGGTCACGTTCGGGATCTTCTGCACCCGCTCGCGGATGAAGTACTCGAACAGCGGCCGGACGACACCGAGGGTGGTCAGCCCGGCGTGCTGCTGCTTGAGCCGGAACCCCCGCGCGTACCAGCGGCACGTGCCGGACAGGTCGCCGGTGGGGACGCCGTTGTCGATCATCTCCTGGGTGAGGCCCGGGAACAGTTCCTCCATGACCTGCACCCCGCGGGCGAGCAACCCGTTGGCCTGGTGGCTCTGCGGGCAGAACCGCCGCACCCCCTTGACACCGACGAGCTTGTCGCGGTCCACGATCAGCACCTGGTCGTAGGCGTCCGCGAGCACCCTGGCCGCAAAGAGCCCGGCAATGCTGCCGCCCAGCACCACCGCGCGCGTACCGGCATCCTCGCTCACCGCGGTCACCTCCTTGTATTCTTTGTGGCAATTCCCGAATGGGCGCTCACGACGGGCACGAGCTACGGGAACCTTCACACGCCGTCTCCGCGCGCGGCATCTCCGCGCTTGCGGGACCGTTCTCGCGGGCTCCCGTCGAACCCCGGCTGACCAGGGCGAACCGCCTGCACACGGGGTCCCGCAGCCCTTGCCCGCGACGTGCCGGAGTGCGCACGGGCGGATAAGACAGCGGTGGTGCCCGGTGGGATGGTCGTGCACGACATCCATTCACGCCGGAAATTCCCAGGATGGACGATGCCGAAATCTCCCGAGAACGGCGACGTGGTGTGAACCACTCCCGGTAGGCCGTCCCACGTCGGCACGGTCCCACGAACAGAAGGAGAGAGCACCACGATGACCGGCCCATTCAGCAACATGACCGTCGACCACGTCGAGTTCTACGTCACCGACCTCGCGTCGAAAGCGGCCTGGTGGCTCAACAGCTACGGGTTCGCCATCAGCGCGGCCTCCGACGACGAGGCACCGGCCCGGTCGATGGTGCTCAGCCACAGCCAGGTGGACCTCGTGCTCACCGAGGCCGACGACGCCGACCACCCCGCCGCGGAGTACGTCAAGAAGCACGGCGACGGCGTGGGCAACATCGGCCTGGGCGTCGCCGACGCGACGGCGGCGTTCGACGAGGCGGTCCGGCGCGGCGCCCGGCCGTTGTCCCAGCCGGCGAAGGTGGACGGCGTGACCACGGCGTCGATCATCGGCTTCGGCGACGTGGCGCACACGTTCATCCAGCGCGACACCGGAACCGCGCCGCGCGCCCTGCCCCGCATGCGCCCGACCGCGACGCCCACCGGCGACGCCACGGTGCAGCTGGGGGAGGTGGACCACTTCGCCGTCTGCGTCGAGTCCGGCGAGCTGGACGGGTACATCGAGTTCTACCGCAACGTGCTGGACTTCGAGCTGATCTTCGAGGAGCGGATCGCCGTCGGGCGGCAGGCCATGACGACCCGGGTGGTGGAGAGCACGTCCGGGGCGGTGACCCTGACGCTGATCGAGCCGGACCTGACGTGCGAACCGGGCCACATCGACAGCTTCCTGCGCGACCACGGCGGTGCGGGCGTCCAGCACATGGCGTTCGCGACCGGCAGCATCGTGTCCACTTTGGACTCGCTGGCGTCGCGGGGAGTCGCGTTCCTCGACGCGCCCGGCAGCTACTACCAGATGCTGGCCGGCCGGGTGGAGCCGATCAGGTACGCGATCGACGATCTCCGTCGCCGCAACATCCTGGTGGACGAGGACCACGGCGGGCAGCTGTACCAGATCTTCACGATGTCCGTCCACCCGCGCAACACGATCTTCTTCGAGCTGATCGAGCGGCTGGGCGCGAAGTCGTTCGGCAGCGGCAACATCAAGGCGCTGTACGAGGCGGTGGAACTGCAACGCCACCTGGACCGGTTCGAGTAACCCCATCCGCAGTGGGGCAGGCAGGCCCATCCGGACCCCCGGATGGGCCTTTCGCTGTGGGGGGCACGCCGGGCGCGTGCCGGCCAGGGCTCGGCGACGCGGGCGGGGCGGCTCGGGAAGGGGGCTCGGCGGGGTGGACAGGGCGGCGCGGGCTCGGCGGCTCGGCGGCGGTGTGGCGGGGCTTGGTCGGGCGCGGGCCCGGCGGGGCGCTGCGGCCGGAATTGTCGGTGGTGCGTGAGAAAATGGTGTCGGGGGCCGGAGGCCGCGCCGAGCATCGGCCGCGCGCCCAGGATCCGCAGCGAGCCCGGCACCTGCTGCGTGCCGCGCGAGAGCCGTCTCCCGCGCGGCACGCGTCGGCTCAGCGCAGGTCGAAGCCGGTGTACCCGGCCTCCGCCACCGAGTCGCACTTCTGCCGGTAAGGCGCGACCCCGCCCACGTACGGCATGAACACCCGCGCCTTCCCCGGCACGTTCGCGCCGAGGTAGTACGAGTCCGCCTTCGGGAACAGCGTCATCTCGCTGACCTCCCGCACGTGCGCCGTCCACTCCTTCTCCGCGGTCTCGGTCGCCTCCACGACGGCGCTGCCGTGGCGGTCCATGTGCGCGACCAGGTCGCTGATCCAGTCCACGTGCTGCTCGATCGACACGACCATGTTGCTCAGCACCGACGGGCTCCCCGGGCCGGTGATGGTGAACAGGTTCGGGAACCCCGACACCGCGATCCCGAGGTAGGACTGCGGGCCGTCCCGCCACTTGTCCCGCAGCGTCACGCCGTCCCGGCCCCTGATGTCCACCGCCAGCAGGGCGCCGGTCATCGCGTCGAACCCGGTCGCGAGGACCAGGCTGTCGAACTCGTACTCGCCCGCCGTCGTCCGCACGCCCGTCGGCGTGATCTCGACCAGGTCCTCCTCGCGCAGGTCCACCAGGTGCACGTGCTCGCGGTTGAACGTCTCGTAGTACCCGGTGTCCAGGCAGGGCCGCTTGGTCGAGAACGGGTACCCGCGCGGCTCCAGCTTGCGCGCGGTCTCCGGGTCGGCGACCTTGCTGCGCACCTGCTCGCGGATGAACTCGGCGGCCGTCTCGTTCGCTTCCTCGTTGAAGATCAGGTCGGTGTAGGACTGCACGAGCCCGTTCAGGTGCCCGCGGTTCCACCGCTCCTCGTACATGGCGCGCCGCTCGTCGTCGCTGACCTCCAGCGCCGACTGGGTTGGCCACTCGACCGCGATGCCGAAGATGGAGTTGCGGTCGGCGTCGCGCACCGCCCGGTAGTTCGCCTTGACCTCGGCGACCCGCGCCGGGTCGAGGGGGCGGTTGAACGCCGCGAGGCTGTAGTTCGGCGTGCGCTGGAACACCGTCAGCTCGCGCGCCTGCTCGGCCAGGAACGGGATGGCCTGGATGCCCGACGACCCGGTGCCGATCACGCCCACCCGCTGCCCGGTGAAGTCCACGCCGCCCTCCGGCCACCGCGCGGTGTGGTACCAGGGGCCGGTGAACTCGTCCAGGCCCGGCACCTCGGGGAACTTCGGCACCGAAAGGCACCCGACGGCCATCACGCAGTACCGCGCGGACAGCTCGTGGCCGCGGTCGGTGCTCACGCGCCACCGGCCGGCGGTCTCGTCGTAGGCCGCCCGGGTCACCCGGGTCTCCAACACGACGTCGCGGCGCAGGTCGTAGCGGTCGGCGACGTGCCGGAGGTAGGCGAGGATCTCCGGCTGGGAGGCGTACTTCTCGGTCCACTCCCACTCTTGTTCCAGCGCGGGGTCGAACGAGTACGAGTAGTGCATGCTCTCCACGTCGCACCGGGCGCCGGGGTACTTGTTCCAGTACCACGTCCCGCCGACGTCCTCGGCCGCCTCGAAGACCTTGACCGACAGGCCCTGCGCGCGAAGCTTGTGCAGCGCGTAGAGACCGGCGAAGCCGGCTCCGACCACCACTGCGTCGATTTCCCCGGCCACACTGTCCATGGGAATGAACCTCCCCACCGTCGGGTACGTGTTGACCGCTTGAACAGGCGGCAATGCCCATGAGGTTAGCCACGCCGAAGCGTCGTCCTTCTTTTCTTGTGCGGTCGGTGCGGAACAGCGCACGAGTGGAGAAAGGCAACGCGGGAGTTGAGCCGCCGCGCGCCGCGCGACGACGATGATCGGCGGATCGCACCGCCGGAAAACCGATGCGGCATTGTCCCCCTGGAGGTCACGATGAGTGGCGACGACACCGCCGCGCCGCAGCACTTCGAACTCGGCCCCTTCGCGCTCGACAGCGGCTACACGCTGCCGGGCGCGCGACTGGCGTACCGGACGTTCGGCGAGCTGAACGCGGCCAGGGACAACGCCGTGCTCTTCCCGCACATGTACTCGGGCAACTCCTCCTCGCTGGAGGCCCTGATCGGCGAGGGCCGCGCGCTGGACCCCTCCCGCTACTTCATCGTCCTGCCCGACCAGTTCGGCAACGGCCTGTCGTCGTCGCCGAGCAACACCCCGCCGCCGTTCGACCGCGGCCAGTTCCCGGTGGTGTCGATCGCCGACGACGTGCGCGCCCAGCACCGGCTGGTCACCGAGCACTTCGGCATCACCGCCCTGCACGCGGTGGTCGGCTGGTCGATGGGCGGCCAGCAGGCCTACGAGTGGGCCGTGCGCCACCCGGAGGCGGTGCCCCGGGCGGCGATCTTCGCCGCGACCGCCCGGACCCCCGCGCACAACAAGCTGTTCATCGACATGGCCGCCGAACTCCTGCGCTCGGACCCCGCCTTCGCCGACGGGTTCTACGCCGACGCCGCCGACGTCCACGTGGGCCTCAAGCGGCACGCGATGGCGTTCACCCTGACCAGCACCAGCACGCGGTTCTTCCGCGACGAGGTGTGGCGCGCCATGGGCTTCGCCTCGGCCGAGGACTACGGCCACGGCTTCACCCGCGGCTACTACCAGGCGCTGGACCCGAACAACCTGCTGCGCCAGCTGGCGAAGTGGCGCGCCGGCGACGTGGGCCGGAACGCCGGCGGGGACCTGGCCGCCGCGCTGGGCCGGATCACCGGCAAGGTCGTCGCGGTGGCGTTCAGCGACGACTTCTTCATGCCGGTCGCGGACGTGGCGGCCGACGTGGCGCTGATCCCCGGCGCCGAGCTGCGCGTGATCGACAGCCCGATGGGCCACTTCGCGATGTTCGGCCTGATGCCGACCGACGCCGCCGCCATCGACGAGGTCCTGGCGGAGGTCCTGAAGTCCTGACGCCACAACACGAGAACTGGCCCGCGACCACCGTCGCGGGCCATTCTCATGTGCCCGGAACACGAGGATGCCGCCCCGGGCGGTGAGTGCCCGGGGCGGCAGGGGGACGAGCGGGGCGTCACGCCGCCGCGGTGGCCGCCTTGGTCAGGCGCACGGGGAGCGAGCGGTGGCCGTTCATGATGAACGTCGGGTACGGGACCAGGTCCTGCACGTCCACGGCCAGCGTCAGGTCCGGGAAGCGCTCGAACAGCGCGGAGAGCGCGGCCTTGGCCAGCATGCGGGCGATGCCCGCGCCCAGGCAGTAGTGCGGGCCGTGGCCGAAGGACAGGTGCTCCTTGTCCGCGCGGGTGATGTCGAACGTGGCGGCGGACTCGCCGTGCAGCGCCGGGTCCCGCCCGAGCGCCGCGTAGTTGATCAGGATGGGGTCGCCCTTGGGGATGGTCACGCCGTCCAGCTCCACGTCCTCGACCGCGAAGCGCAGCGGCAGGCTCGCCAGCGGCGCGTGCAGCCGCAGGACCTCCTCGATGACCTCGTCCCACGACACCTGGCCGGTCTTGACCAGTTCCAGCTGCTCGGGGTGGGTGACCAGCGCGGTGACCGCGTTGTCGATGAAGTTGATCGTGGTCTCCGAGCCCGCGCCGAGGATCGCGAAGACCGTGTCGGTCATCTCCTGCTCGGACATCCGCGAGCCGTCCTCGTCCCGGGCGGCGATGAGGTCGCTGGTGATGTCCGGGCCGGGCTCGCGGCGCTTCTGCGCGATGAGGTCGGCGATGGCGGTGCGCCAGCCCAGCAGGGTGTCCTGGGCCTGCTCGGGGGTCACGTCCGTGGCGACCATCAGGTCGATCATCTTCGCCGCCGCGACCCGCGCCTCGTCGGACATGCCGATCAGCTCGGCCACCAGCATGCCCGGCAGCGGGTAGGCGAACTGCGACTTCAGGTCGACCACCTCGCCCGCGGCGGCGGCGTCGGCCAGGCGGTCGAGCAGCGTGTCGATCATGGCCTGCGCCTTGGGGCGGACCTCCTCGGGCTTGCGCGCCATGAACGCCTTGGTGGTCAGCCGGCGCAGCCTGCGGTGGTCCTGGCCGTAGGTGGTGGAGATGTTGTCCATCGCCACCCAGCTGATCATCTCCCAGTCGGGCGGGACCTCGCCGTTGACGAAGGCCGGCCAGTGCAGGCGGGCGCTCTTGCTGACGTTCGGGTCGCCGAGCAGCTTCTTGCTGACCTCGTAGCTGGTGACGGACCACGCCACGACCCCGCCGGGCAGTTCCACCCGGGTGGCGGGGCCCTGGGCCCGCAGGTGGTCCGCTTCGGCGTGGATGTCCCGACCCGTGGGGTCCAAGGTGAATGGACGGCCTTCGCTCATAGCTGTCTCCCGGAAAAACCCGTCAGAGTCGGAGGAATTCACGACACGGCCACAAGGTAGCCCGGCGGGGATCGGCGAGGAAGGCGTCGTGGAAACGTCCCGGCGCATTCGGCAACCCGGGAGAAACGAACTCCGCACGATGGGATAAAAGGCGTTCCAGGCGGTGGTGGGACGCTGGTGACCGAGCCTCTTCCCCGCGGATGGAGACGTGATGGTGGCGGACGACGAGACACCGCTGGTGGCCGTCATAGCGGGTACTCCCTACGATTCCGGCCTCGGCGCGGAGTTGTTGCGCGCCAGGGGGATCAGCGCCTCCGCGCACGCCATGGCGAGCACCCCGGACGAGCAGGACGCGTTGCAGTACGAGGACCCCGCCGGACTCGCGGCCGCCTTCCACGCGAAGCTCGACGCGCTGCGCGGGTCCGGGACCCGGTTGGCGATGCTGTTCTGCAACTCGCTGTCGGCGGTCGTGGACGGCTCCGGCGGCGCGCTGCCCGTGATCTCGCCGGTGACCGTCTACAGTGAACTGGCCCCGCTGCGCTCCACGTTGGCGGTCACCGGGAACGCGCACGCGCTCGTCGGTGTCGAGCGCACCGTCCGGGCGGCCAACCCGGACCACCGCCTGCTCGGCGTGTCGGACCCGGCGCTGGTGCGGGGGATCGAGGCGGGCGACCCGGAAGCGGCGTTCCATGCCTCCCACCTGCCGACCACGCTGCGCCTGGCCGACCGGCTCGGCCTGGAGGCCGTCGCGTTGGCCTGCACCCACTTCACCGCCGTCCTGCCGTTCGTGACCGCCGTGTCCGCGCTTCCCGTCATCGACGTCGGCACCCGGCTGGTCGAGCTGACCGAGCAGGCGCTGGCCACGACCGCGGGACCGGTGGGCCGTGGTTGAGCTGTCCCGCGCCGACCTGCACGTCTCCGTGTGGGACCCGGTCGCCACGTCGATGAACTTCCTCAACGAGGTCGCGGGCCGGTACCCGGATGCGATCTCCCTGGCCGCGGGCCGACCCCACGACGGGTTCTACTCGGTGGACGACGTCGAGCGGTACCTGCGGATCTACCTCGACCACCTGCGCGCGGAAGGCCGCACCGAGGAGCAGGTGCGCGGGATGCTGTTGCAGTACGGGCGCACCAACGGCCAGCTCGGCACGCTGATCGCCCGCATGCTCGACGTGGACCACGACGTCCAGGTGCCCGCCGAGTCGGTGATGGTCACCGCCGGGTGCCAGGAGGCGATGGTCATCGCGCTGCGCGCGCTGTGCGCCGGACCCGACGACGTCCTGCTGGCGGTCGAGCCGTGCTACGTCGGCATGACCGGCGCGGCCCGCATCCTCGGCGTCGAGGTCGTCCCGGTGCCCGAGGGCGCGGACGGGCTCGACCCGGCGACCGTGGCCGCGGTGGCGCGGCGGGTGCGTGCCGCCGGGAAGCGCCCGCGAGCGCTCTACGTCGTGCCGAACTTCGCCAACCCGTCGGGCGTGTCGATGCCGGTGCCCACGCGCCGCCGGTTGCTGGAGGTCGCCGCCGAGCAGGACCTGCTGGTGTTCGAGGACGACCCGTACGGGTTGTTCGGCCTGGACGACGACCCGCGCCCGACGCTGAAGTCCCTGGACGCCAACGGGTCCGTGGTCTACCTCGGCTCGTTCGCCAAGTCGTGCTTCCCGGGCGCCCGGGTCGGCTTCCTGGTGGCCGACCAGGTCGTCGTGGACGACGCCGGCCGGCGGACGCTGCTCGCCGAGGAGATGTCGGCGATCAAGAGCATGCTGACGGTGAACACCTCGCCGATCGCGCAGGCCGTCATCGGCGGCGTGCTGGTCGAGTCGGGGTGCAGCCTGCGGGCGGCGAACCGGGACAAGATCGAGTTCTACCGCCACAACCTGCGCACCCTGCTCACCGCGCTGGAGGAGCACTTCCCGCCGGCCGAACGCGAGCGGCACGGCGTGCGCTGGAACGTGCCCAGCGGCGGGTTCTTCGTGGTGGTGGAGGTGCCGTTCCCGGCGGACGAGAAGCTGCTCCAGGTCTCCGCGGAACGCCACGGGGTGTTGTGGACCCCGATGAGCTTCTTCTACCAGGACGGCGGCCACCACGCGTTGCGGCTGTCGTGCAGCTACCTCGGACCGGACCGGATCCGCGAGGGCGTGCGCCGGCTTTCCCGGCTGATCACCGAAACGGCCTGAGCGGATGGGTTCCGTAGTCGAGGACCTGCGCGCGGTGCTGCCGTCGGACCGGGTGCTGACCGACCCGGCCCTGCTGGAGTACCACCGGCGCGACAAGGCCGACCTGTGCGACGCGGGGGTGCCGTTGGTGGTGGTGCGCCCGCGCAGCACCGCCGAGGTGTCCGCCGCGGTGAAAGTCGCCGCGGCGCACGGGGTCCCGGTGGTGCCGCAGGGCGCGCGGACGGGGTTGGCGGGCGCGGCGAACGCCGTGGACGGCGCGGTGGTCGTGTCGATGGCCGGGCTCGACCGGATCGTGGCGATCGACCCGGCCGAGCGGACCGCCGTGGTGCAGCCCGGGGTGGTCAACGCGGACCTGCGCCGGGCGGCGGCCAAGGAGGGCCTGTCCTACCCGCCGGACCCGGGGTCCTGGGAGTCGGCCACGATCGGCGGCAACGTCGCCACCGACGCCGGCGGGATGTGCTGCGTCAAGTACGGGGTCACCGGCGAGTACGTGCTGGGGCTGGAGGTGGTGCTGGCCGACGGCGAGGTGCTGCGGTGCGGCCGGCGCACCGTCAAGGGCGTCGCCGGGTACGACCTGACCAGCCTGTTCGTCGGGTCCGAGGGCACGTTGGGGATCATCACCGAGATCACCGTGCGGCTGCGGCCCGAGGCGCGGGAGGCCCGGACCCTGGTGGCGGTCTACCCGACGGTGGCCGCGGCCGGCGCGGCGGTGGCGGCGGTGACCGCGGCGGGGCACGTGCCGAGCATGCTCGAACTGCTCGACCGCACCCACCTGCGGGCCATCGAGGCGTACCGGCCGATGGGCCTGGACACCGGGGCGGCGGCCATGCTGCTCGTCGCGACCGACACCGGCGACCACGCCGCGGAGGAGCTGGCCGCCATCGCCGAGTGCTGCCGGCCGGGCGCGAGCGAGCTGTACGTGGCCACCGACGCGGCCGAGGCCGAAGCGCTGACCGCCGCCCGCCGACTGGCCCATCCCGCGATGGAGCACCTGGCCGTCACGCGGTACCCGAACGGGCGCGGTGGTCTGGTGGTGGACGACGTGGCCGTGCCGCGGTCGCGCATCGTGGACCTGGTCGTCGGCGTCGAGGACATCGCGGCGCGCCACGACGTGCTGGTGGGCGTGGTCGGGCACGCCGGGGACGGGAACCTGCACCCGGTGATCGTCGTGGACCAGGCCGACCCGGCCGACATGGCGCGCGGCCGGGCCGTGTTCGACGCGATCATGGCCCTGGGGCTGGCGTTGGGCGGCACCTGCACCGGCGAGCACGGCGTGGGGGTGCTCAAGCGCGACTGGCTGGCCCGCGAGCTGGGCCCGGTGGGCCTGCGCGTGCACCGCGCGGTCAAGGCCGCGCTCGACCCGGCGGGGATCCTCAACCCCGGCAAGGTGATCACCCTCGAACCCGCTCCCGGCGGCGGTCCGGCGGGAACGGCACGAGTGGAGATGCGGCCCGACCCCGCCGCGGTGGAGAGTCGAGCCTGAGCACGAGCCGTTCGCGGGCCCGGTGCGCCCGCTTCTTCGCTTGGAGGACATCTTGGCCACCACGGTCCCAACGCGCGACGAACTCGTGCGCAAGGCGACGGACCTGATCCCGCTGCTGCGCAAGCACGCCCCGTGGGCGGAGAAGAACCGCAGGCTGCACGACGAGGTGATCGAGGCGCTCACCGACGCCGGCGTGTTCAAGCTGCGCCGGCCCAAGCACTTCGGCGGTTACGAGGCCGACACCCGCACGCTCACCGAGGTCGCCACCGCGCTCGGCCGGGGCTGCAGCTCCACCGCGTGGGTCACCTCGGTGTACTGGATCCCGACCTGGATGGCGTGCCAGTTCCCGGACGAGGTGCAGGAGGAGGTGTTCGCCACCCCCGACGCGCGGGTGTGCGGCACGCTGAGCCCGTCCGCGATGGCCGCGCCGGTCGAGGGCGGCATCGTCGTCAACGGCAAGTGGGGCTTCATCAGCGGCGCCCACCACGCCCAGTGGCAGGAGATCATCGCGATCCTGGTGCCGCCCGGCGGCGAGCCGTACCCGGTGATGGCGCTGGTGCCCATGTCGGACCTGCTGGTCGTGGACGACTGGGACACCTCCGGCCTGCGCGGCACGGGCAGCGTCAGCACCGTGGCCAAGGACCTGTTCGTCCCGGCGGCGCGCGTGCTCCCGCTGCCGGTGCTGCTGTCGGGCCAGACCGCCTCCCAGCGCAACGGCGACACGCCGATCTACCGCGCCCCGCTGATGCCGGTCGCGGCGGCCTCCTCGACGGGCGCGATCGTCGGCATGGCGAAGGGCGCGATGGACGTCTTCCTGGAGCGCCTGCCCGACCGCAAGATCACCTACACCGGTTACGACAGCCAGCGCGAAGCGCCGATCACCCACTTCCAGGTGGCCGAGGCGGCCCTGAAGATCGACGAGGCCGAGTTCCACGCCTGGCGCACCGCGAACCTGGTGGACGGCAAGTGCGCCGAGGGCACCGAGTGGAAGCTGGAGGAGCGCGCCAAGACCCGCGCCGACGTCGGCAGCGTGATCCGCCTGGCGAAGGACGCCATCGACGTGCTCAACACCGCGAGCGGCGGGTCCTCGATCTACAGCGGCATCCCGATCCAGCGCATCAACCGCGACATCCAGGCGGTCAACCTGCACGCGCTGATGCACCCGAACACCAACCTGGAGCTCTACGGCCGGATCCTGTGCGGCCTGGAGCCCAACACGCTCTACATCTAGCACGGTCACGCCGAGACCAGGAGGAATCCCCGGTATGAGCAACCAAGCGGACCAGGCCGCGATCGCCGCCCTGACCCAGAAGGTCCTCGCGGCGTGGGCGTACCACGACGCGGACACGTTCGCGAGCGTGTTCGTGGAGGACGGCACGATGATCCTGCCCGGGTCGCTGGCCACCGGCCGGGACGAGATCCGCGAGCAGATGGCCAAGGAGTGGGCGGGCCGGTGGAAGGGCACGCAGGTGACCGGCAAGCCGATCAGCATCCGGCCGCTGGGCCCGGACGTGATCCTGCTGCTGAGCCTGGGCGGCGTCCTGCACCCCGGTGAGACCGAGGTGACCGAGGCGAACGCCATCCGCGCCTCGTGGCTCGCCGTCCGCCGCGACGGCGAGTGGAAGCTGGCCGCCTACCAGAACTCGCCGCGCTACCTCACGGACGCCGACGCGGCCTGAGCCGATTTTCTTCGTGGACCCGAAGGGGCCGTTGCCGCCGGCAACGGCCCCTTCCCGTACTGGGAGGTTGCCTTGCTGGTCAGCATCACCGGCGGCACCGGTTACGTCGGCTCGCACACCGTCGACGCGGTGCTGCGGGCCGGGCACCGCGTCCGACTGCTGGTTAGGGACGAGTCCACCGTGGAGCGCGCCCTCGGGCCGCTGGGGGTGGACGTGGGCGCGGTGGAGGTCGTGCGGGGGGACGTGCTGGACCGCGCGAGCGTGGCGGATCTGGTGCGCGGGGCGGACGCGGTCGTGCACGCCGCCGCCGTCTTCTCGTTCGACAGCCGGACCCACCGCGGGATGGCCCGGACCGCGGTGGAGGGCACCGAGCTGGTGCTGGACGCCGCCCGTCGGGCCGGGGTGGGGCGGACGGTGCACGTGTCCACGTTCGGCGCGCTGCTGCCGTCCCGGGGCCGGGCGCTCGGCGTGGACTCCCCGGTCGGCCGGCCGCGGGAGACCTACCTGGCGGCCAAGGCCGCGGCGGAGTCGGTGGCGCGGCGCCACCAGGCGACGGGCGCGCCGGTGACGATCTCGTACCCGCCGGCGTTGCTGGGGCCGCACGACCCCAAGCTGGGGGACCAGGTGACGCGGGTGCGCAACGCGTTGCGCGGGCTGATGCCGATCTGGCCGACCGGCGGGCTGCCGGTGGGCGATGTCCGGGACACCGCGGCGTTGCACGCGCGGTTGGTGGGTGGCGGGTTGGCGGGCAACCGGCACTTCGGGCCGGGGGAGTACCTGAGCATGCGGCGGTTCGCGGGGGTGCTGCGGGAGGTGACCGGGCGGGCCCTGCCCGCGGTGCACCTGCCGGCGCGGGCGATGTTGCCGCTGGGGGCGCTGGTGGGGGTGGTGCAGCGGGTGTGGCCCTGGCACATCCCGGCGGAGTACGGGGCGATCTACACGTGCGCGCACGCGGCGTGGGTGGGGGAGGACGTGGCCGGCGGCCGGGCGGGGCGGCCGGTGGGGGAGACGTTCGCGGACACCGTGCGGTGGCTGCACCGGGAGGGGTTGTTGTCGGACCGGGCGGCGGGGATCGCGGCCGGGTTGCGGGTGGTGTGACCGGCGGGCCGGGTCACCCCAGCGTTCCGCGCTCGGGGTGACCCGACCCGCCGAAGCCAGACTGCCGGAGTCGGCCCGCTGAAGCCGGCCGCCGGAGCCGGCCCGCCGGGGCTGGCCGCTGGAGCCGGCCCGCCGGAGCCGGTCTGCCGATGTCGGTCCGCCGGAGCCGGCCCGCCGGGGCTGGCCGCTGGAGCCGGCCCGCCGGAGCCGGTCTGCCGATGTCGGCCCGCCGGAGCCGGGTTGCGGTCGGGGCCACGACCAAAGCGGGCGGGGTGCCCGCGGAACCCCGCGGACACCCCGCCCAACCGAACCGACCAACCGCACCCGCTAGACCACCTGCGCGGTGCTGAACGGTGCCAGCGCCTCCCGCAACTCAGCGGGCACCCGGGTGGGCACGGTGGCGTTGTTCGGCCCCCGCATGCAGGCGATCCGCTGCGACCCGCGAGCCACCAGCGTCTCCACCCCGTCCTGCACCTTCACGTAGTCGAACGCGAAGGCGATCTGCGTCTGCGTCAACTCCTCCAGCCGCATCCGCACGCTCAACTCGTCGAACGCCGCCAGCTCGGCGTAGAACTCGCAGTCCACCTTCAGCGTGAACAGCTTCAGGTCGTCGTGCATGATCTCGTCCAACACCCCGGGCGCCTGCTCCAGCAGGAACTTCTCCCGCAGGTGCCCCTGCCAGCGCAGGTAGTGGGCGTAGTACACGTTCCCGACGAAGTTCGTCTCCTCGAACCCCACCCGGTGGCGCAGCTCGTAGTACCCGGCGGACATCACTCACCACCTCCCGCGAGCACCGCGAACACGACCGGCTCGGACACGTCGTTCAGCGTGGTCACCCACGTCGCCACCCGGGCGTCGCCCAAGGCCAGGACGACCCAGCCGCCCGGCAGGACCCTGTCCACCACCAGGTCCCGACTCGTCGTGCCCGTCTTGCGCAGGCACTCCAGCGCCGACCACAGCCGGGTGGACACCGCGTCGCGGCCCTCCCCGGTCTCGGCCACCAGCAGGTCGCCGACCTGGAACAGCTCCTTGCCCAGCAGACCGGCCCACTCCCACTCGGTGCGCGCCACGACCGCCTCGACGTCACAGCCCAGCGTGCCGTCACCGGTCACCACCAGGCTCACGCCGGCGCCGTGGGACGCCGAGATCGACGCGCCGTCCACCTCGGGCTTGCCGTCGGGCCGGTACCGGACCGCCACCGACCGGCCGAGCGCGCGGCTCGCGGCCAGGCGGGTCTGGGCGCGGCGGTCGGCCGGTTCGCCGGTGCGCGGGTCCGGTTCCACGACGACCGCGCGGCTGCCGCCGAGCACCCGTTCCAACGCCCGCTCCAGGTAGCCGCTGAGCATCGCCGACACCCACGGGCCCGAGCTGTCCTTCTGCCGCACCGCCCGCAGCATCAACCCCTCCCACCGCTCGACCACCCGGCCGGACGGTTCGAGGACGTCCACGTCGTAGACGTAGCTGTCGCCGTCCTGCGACCGTTCGCGCGCGTCCAGCACCACGTACTCCACCTGCTGGTCGGCGGGCTCGGCCAGGTACAGCCGCTCGATGCCCTGCGGGAGCAGGGTCGCGTCGGGCACGCAGCACTGCAGCGCGTGCATCACCGCGTCCCGGGTGCCCGGGTCGGCCAGCACCTGCTCCTGCGGCAGGTAGGCGGCGAACCACGGCGCGGGCGAGGTGGTGGACAGGTCCGCCACCGCGTGCCGCGCACTGGCCCGCCGGTAGGCCAGCACCCGCTGGAACCGCTTGCCCTGGAACATCACGCCGCCGTACAGCTCGGTGATCGGGTCCAGCGGCACCGGCGTCAGCTCGACGGCCGCCCGCTGGGCACCGGTCTCCGGCGGCGTGGGCCGCGGGAACCGCAGGGTCGCGCGGAAGTGGTCGGCGCTGAACCCGGTGTCCTTGGCGCGGATCGCCACGGTCACCGTCTCCGTGTCGCGGACCAGCGCCGCCAGCCGCACGGTCGTGGTCGAGCCGGGCCGGACCACGACGGGCCGCAGGAACTCGACGTCCTCCAGCAGCGGCGTGCCGGTGCGGCCGAGCACGGCCGTCGCCACCTGCGCCATCGCCTCCATGCCGACCACCGCGGGGAACAGCAGGTCGCCGTCCAGCGCGTGGTCGGACAGGTACGGGTCGCTGCCCGCGGACAGCTCCACCTCGGTGACCAGTTCGACGTCCGGGTAGTGCAGCAGCACCCGGTCCACGAACCGCGACAGCGGCAGCTCACCGCTGGTGTCCAGCGGCAGCGTGGGCAGGCCGCCCATCCGGCCGGTGATGGTCAGCACCGGACCGGCCGACGGGTCGGCCAGCACCTGGCGCAGCACCCGCAGGCCCTCCTCGACCGACACCGGCGTGATGCCGTTGCGGGTGAGCGCCTCGACCACGCCCAGCCGCTCGCCCATGCCGGCGCCCGACCAGACCGACCACTCCATCGCCAACGCCCGCGCGCCGGGGTGGGCGCGCTGGAAGTCGACGGTCAGCTCGCTCATCCAGTCGTTCGCGGTCGAGTAGTGCGCCTCACCGCGCAGGCCGGCCCGGCCGATGATGCTGCCGAACGTGACCAGCAGCTTGATCTTGTCCTCGTCCACGGCGTCGAGCACCGCGCGCAGGCCGGCGACCTTGACGTCCAGCGTCTGCCGGAACCGCTCCGCGGTCAGGGTGCCCAGCCCGGTCGGCTCGTTGCGGCCCGCGCCGTGCATGACGGCGGTGACCGGGCCCAGCGCGGCCTCGAACCGGGCGACCGCCGCGGCGACCTGCGCGGCGTCGGTCACGTCGGCCCGCTCGTAGCGGACCTCGACGCCCGCCGCGGTCATGCGGGCCAGGTTGGCGGCGATCTCCTCGTCGGCCTCGGGGGCGTCGCGGCCCACCAGCGCGAGCTTCGCGCCGGAGTCCTTGGCCATGACCAGCGCGCACTCGGCGGTGATGCCCTTGGCGCCACCGGTGACCAGCAGGACGTCCGTGCCGTCCAGCGGGGTGCCGGTGCGCGGCTCGGCCGGCGACTGCAACACCGTCAGCACCGGCGTCGTCCGCGTGCCGTCCGCTTCGTAGCGGACCTCGCTGAACGTCGTGGTCGCCGCGGCCTCCACGACGACCTTCCGCACGGTCTCGTCGATCTCGGCGGCGGTCGAAGGCGCGAGGTCGGCCAGCGACACGATCGTCGTGGCCACGCCCTCCGCCTCCAGGAACGCGGTCCGCGCCAGGCCGGACGCGCCGTAGCGGCCCTGCACCACGACGAACCGGGTGCCCGGCCGCGCGGAGGTGGCCGCCTGCCCGGCGGCGAGCATCAGCTCGACGTGCTCCTCGCCGTTGTCCGGCAGGCACAGCAGCACACCGTCGCCGATGCCCGCCTCGTCCAGCGCGACCCGCAGCCGCTCGGCCAGCGGGTGACCCGCCGGCGCGAAGGACCGCCAGGTGCCCGCCGGCCCGGTGCCGACCCGCACCCGCGGCGCCCGCGCCGGCACGTAGTCGACCGAGAACGGCCGCACCCACTGCCCGACGCCGGCCACCTCGTCGGTGCCGCCGGTCGCCCCGTCCTGCGCCGACTCGGCCAGCTCGTCGATCAGCTCGGCCAGCTCGCCCAGCGTCACGGTCGCGAAGCTGGTCGTGGCCTCCAGCGTGGGCAGGCCCAGCCGGCCGGTCACGTCGTTGACCAGCTGCCCCACGGTGATGGAACTGAGGTGCAGGTCGTCCAACGGGTGGGTCGCCGCGGTCACGGTCTCCAGCGGCAGCTCCACGCGCTCGGCGGCCAGTTCGCGCAGCAGGTCGAGCGTGTTGGGGCCGTCGCCGCCGACCGCCTCCCCGGCCACCGCGGCGGTCCGCTCGGCCGGCGCGACCTCCGTCGCGGCCTCGGCGAGCCCGAGCGCCACGTCCGGCGCGGTCTCGCACGGGTTGGTCAGGAAGGTGAACGCCCCGTCCAACGGCAGCGGGCGGACCACCCGGCCGGCGAACAACGCGCGGGTGTCCACCTCGGCGCCCAGCGCGAAGGCCGCGCCGACGATGGACAGCAACGGGACCAACGAGGTGCTGTCGGTGTCGATCGACAGCACCGGCGTGCCGGGCGCGATGTCGCGCAGCAGACCCGCCAGCACCCGCCCGGGGCCGATCTCGACCGCGAGGTCGGCGTCGCCGGCGGCCTTCGCGGCGGCCTCGTGGAAGCGCACCGGGAACAGCACCTGGTCGCGCAGCAGCTCGCGCAGGTCGGTGGCCGGGTCGAGCAGGTCGCCGGTCACCGTGGACACCACCGCGCGGGTGGGCGCGGCGAAGGTGAACTCGGCCAGCCGCGTGGTGAACGCCCGCGCCGCGGGCTCGACCAGCGGCGAGTGGAACGCGTGCGAGACGTTGATCCGGTTCGCCGTGATGCCCGCGGCCTTGGCCCGCTCGGACACCCGGCCCACGGCGTCCGCGTCACCCGCGATGACCGTCTGGTGGGGACCGTTGTACCCGGCGATCACCACCGGGTCGTCGCCGAACAGCTCGGCGGCCCGTTCCGGCGTGGTGGCCAGGCCCGCCATCGCGCCGCCGCCCTTGCTGGCGTTGGCCATGACCTCGCCGCGCGCCTTGGCCAGCCGCAGCACCTCGTCGTCGGACAGCGCGCCCGCCCACGACAGCGCCGTCAGCTCGCCGAGGCTGTGGCCGACCGCCACGTCCGCCTCGACGCCCAGCCCGCGCAGCACCCGCAGGGCCGCCAGCGAGCCGGCGACGATGCGCGGCTGGGCGACCTGGGTGGCGACCTGGTCGCCCCCGGTCGGCAGGCCCGCGGCGGCGAACACGGCCTCCGCCTCGGCGAAGCGGCGGCGGATCGCGCCGATCGCGCCGCGGCCGGAACCCTGGCCCGGGAACAGGTAGGCGATCTTGGGCGCGGTGGTCCGGTTGTCCAGGTACACCCCGTCGGCGGTGGCCAGGCGCTGCTCGCCGACGTCGATCGCGGCGACCAGGCGCTCCAGCTTGGCCACGGCGTCCTCGGGGTTGCCGGTCACCACCGCGGCGCGGACCCGCCGGCCGGACAGGCGGCCGGCCAGCTCGGCGGCCAGGTCGGTGATCTCGGCGAAGGACAGCTTCGCCACCACCTCGACCAGGCCGGTCAGCCGCTCGCGCAGCTCGGCGTGGTCGGCGGCGTCGAACAGCAGCAGCTCGGCGTCCTGGCGGCTGCGGGTCAGCGTCGCGGTCTCGCCGCGCAGCTCGGCGCGCCGCTTGGTGCCCGGCGCCTGCTCCAGGGCGATGTGGGTGTTGATGCCGCCGAAGCCCATCGCCGACACGCCGGCGCGGATCGGCTGGTCCGCGGGCCACAGCTCGGGCGCGTGCGGCACGTAGAGCACCGCGTCCTCGCCGGCGAGCTTCGGGTGCGTCTCGTAGTTGCCGGTCGCGGGCGGGATCACCTGGTGGTGCACGGCGAGCGCCGCCTTGATCACCCCGCCGACGCCCGCCGCGGCCTTGGTGTGGCCGATGTTGGCCTTGAGGGAGCTGATCGCCGCCGGCTTCACGTCCGGGTCGGACTCGCGGCGCGCCGCGCCGATCGCCTCCAGCTCGGTCGCGTCGCCCAGGGCGGTGCCCGTGCCGTGGCCCTCGAAGTAGGCGACGGTCTCCACGCCGTACCCGGCGCGGCCGTACGCGCGGCTGATGGCCAGGCGGTGGCCGGAGGCCTCGGGCCGGGTGATGCCGCCCTTGCCGTCCGAGGAGATGCCCCAGCCGGTGATCGACGCGTAGATCCGCGCGCCCCGCGCGATGGCGTCCTCCTCGCGCATCAGCACGAGCACGCCGGAACCCTCGCCCGGCCAGAAGCCGTTGGAGTCGGCGTCGTAGACCTTCATCTCGCCGGTGGACAGCGCGCCGGTCTTGGCGAACCCGATCACCTCGAACGGGTCGATCGACAGGTCCACGCCGCCGGCGAGGCAGACGTCCATCTCGCCGTCGCTGAGCGCCTTGGCGCCGGTCGCGATCGACAGCAGCGACGACGAGCAGGCGCCGTCCACGGTGAAACCGCCGCCGCGCAGGTCGAAGTAGTTGCAGATGCGGCCCGCGATGGTGTTGGCCAGCCCGCCCGCGAGGGTGTCCTCGTCGATCGGCGGGAACGGCGCCTTGTAGACCGGTTCCAGGTCGCGCAGGAACGCGGCCGTCTCCTCGTCGTCCCAGCCCTTCGCGGCCAGCGCGGCGGCCATCGTGCGCCGCACGTACGGCCAGCGCAGCCGCATGAGGTTCGCCCGCGAGAACTCGCCGGTGAGGCTGTTGCCCAGCACCACGCCGGTGGTCTGCTTCGGCAGGCCCTCCGCGTCGGGGAAGCCGGCGTCGGCCAGCGCGTTGGCGGCCACGTCCAGCGCCAGCCAGTGCGTGAGGTCGGTGGACCGGTAGGTGCTGCCCGCCACCTTGTACTTCAGCCGGTCGAACTCGAAATCGCGCAACACCGCCGCTTTCGAGGCGTAGAAGCGGTCCGGCGCGTTCCGGTCCGGCGAGTAGTAGTCCGCTTGGTTCATGCGCTGGTCGGGCAGCCTGCGGAAGGCACGGCGCCCGGCCAGGACGTTCTCCCAGAGGTCTTGGGTGCTGGAGGCGTCGGGATAACGAAGCCCGATGCCCACGATCGCGATCCGCTCGGTGCTCAACCTGTACCGCCCATCCTCGACGACCACTCGGCCGGAAATCGGCGCGCGGAATTGCGCCGCGCCGCACACGCGGCAAGAAGCCGGGTCAGACGACAGTCCTCGACGCGCGTTCTGCCCCGTCGAGTGTGCCCAGCGGCGAGGGGCCTGCCATCTTCCCGTTTGCCCTCCACCTGCGCCGGAGCACCCGGACGGTCCCGGGATGCAGCACGGCGAGAGACGAAGTCGCCCGGTGGGCGTGTGACGATCGACGGCGGAATCACACGCTGTTCTCACGATGATGTTGGGGGAAAGACTTGACCAGTTCCTGGCGGGCGCTGCGGCGACGCCTCCTGACCCCGAAGACCGCCGAGACGAGTCTTGAGAAGCGTGGATTCCACAAAAAGAGTCCGGCTGCCCAGGAACGGCTCGAAACGGTCGGCAAGACATTCCTCACCGGTTACGCCCACGCCGTCGAGGCGCGCACGCCCGCCGAGGCGGAGGAGCGCATCGAGCAGCTGCCCGACTGGCTGCGCGGCTTCGCCTACGAAGGCGCGGGCATGGGCCTGGCGATGCTCGACGGGCTGCCGTTCGGCCGCTCCGACCACGTCCACCGGTTCCTGGCCACGGCGACCGGGCGGAAGTACCAGTACCTCGCCTACGTCGGGATCGGCTGGGCGATGGCGCGGCTGCCGCGCTTCCGCTGGCCCGCGGCGTCGTCGCTGGACCCGGTGCTCGCGCCGCTGGTCCTCGACGGCTACGGCTTCCACCAGGCCTACTTCCACACCGCGCGCTACGTCGAGGGCCAGTACCAGGACCCGGCGTTCCCGTGGCCGGGCGGACCGCACGGCGGCTACGCCAACCACGCGATCGACCAGGGCATCGGCCGCGCCGCGTGGTTCGTCCGCGGCACCGACCCCGACCTGGTCGCCGACCTGGTCGACGCGTTCCCGGCCCGCCGGCGCGCCGACCTGTGGAGCGGCGTCGGGCTCGCGGCCACCTACGCCGCGGGCGGCGGCGACCCGGTCGAGGCCGAGCGGGAGCTGCGCACCCTCGTCGCCCGCGCGGGCCAGTACCGCGGCAACCTGGCGCAGGGCAGCGCGTTCGCCGCGCACGCGCGGGTGCGGGCGGACATCATCCCCGCGCACTCGGCGCTGGCCACCTGGGTGCTGTGCGGCCTGACGCCGCAGGAGGCGGCGGCCCTCACCGACCAGTGCCGCCCCGACCACCAGCCCGCCGGCGCCGAGCCGGCCTACGAGCTGTGGCGGCAACGGCTCGCCGACGCACTCGTCCCCACGGAGGTGTGAACAGATGTTTGGCATGCTGCGCAGGCAGTTGACCGGTGTCATCGCGCTGGTCGTCGTCGTCGTTTCCTACTTCGTGGTCAGCCTGCCGCAGAGCTCGGCGGAGACCCGGAACGCGATGGCGGCCAAGTACTCCTTCGCCGAGCACGGCGTCGCGTTGCCCGCGTCGGACAAGCAGCAGTCGATCCGGCCGGTGAACCAGGCGTACAAGCACATCGACGCCTGGATCTCCTCGGTCGGCGCCGCGGTCGCCATGAACGACCTGGACGGCGACGGCCTGCCCAACGACCTGTGCGTGGTCGATCCGCGCACCGACCAGGTGATCGTCACCCCGGTCCCCGACGCGCGCGGCGACCGCTACGCGCCGTTCGAGCTCAAGCCGGACCCGTTGCCGGTCAACGACGTCATGGCCCCGATGGGCTGCGTGCCCGCCGACCTCAACGAGGACGGCCGGCTGGACCTGCTGATCTACATGTGGGGCCGCACGCCGGTCATCCACCTGCAGGAGGCCGACCACACCGGGCTCTCGGCGTCCGCGTTCACCGCGGTCGAGGCGGTGGCGGGCGACAACAAGGGTTCCGACGGGCGCTACGACGGTCCGCAGTGGAACTCCAACGCCGCCACGGTCGCCGACTTCGACGGTGACGGCCACGACGACGTGTTCGTCGGCAACTACTTCCCCGACAGCCCGGTCATCGACCCGAGCAAGAACGGCGGGGTGGTGATGAACCACTCGCTGTCGCACGCGCAGAACGGCGGCGGCAAGCACATCCTGCTGGGCAAGGGCGGCACGGCGGGCGCGAACCCGACCGCGCGGTTCGAGGCGCTGCCGGCCGACGCGCTGCCCGAGGAGGCCCGCAACGGCTGGACGCTCGCGGTCAGCGCCAACGACCTCGACGGCGACCTGCTGCCGGAGCTCTACATCGCCAACGACTTCGGCCAGGACCGCCTGCTGCACAACCGGTCCGAGCCGGGCAAGGTCAGCTTCGCCACCGTCCGGACCGACCGCACCCCTGGCACGCCGAAGTCCAAGCGCATCGGCGACGACTCGTTCAAGGGCATGGGCGTCGACTTCGGCGACACCAACCACGACGGCCTGTACGACATGTTCGTGTCGAACCTGACCGTCGGGTGGGGCATCGTCGAGAGCAACTTCCACTACGTCAACACCGCCAAGGACAAGGCCGACCTCCAGACCCGGCTGCGCGACGGCGAAGCGCCGTTCGAGGACATCAGCGGCGGCAACGGCACCGCCTGGTCGGGCTGGTCGTGGGACAACAAGCTCGCCGACTTCAGCAACCGCGGCGAGCTGGACATCACCGTGACCAACGGCTTCATCCGCGGCGCCACCAACCGCTGGCCGCAGCTTCAGGAGCTGGCCATGGCCAACGACGCCGTGGTGGCCAACCCGTTCTACTGGCCCAACGCCAACGCCGGCGACGACCTGGCCGGCAGCGAGACGCTGCACTTCTTCGTCAAGGGCGACGACGGCCGCTACACCGACCTGGCCCCCGAGCTGGGCCTGGCCGTGCCGATCCCGACCCGCGGCATCGCCACCGGCGACGCGGACGGCGACGGCCTGCTCGACTTCGCGGTCGCCCGCCAGTACGGCGAGCCGGTGTACTACCACAACGAGGCCCCCGACCCCGGCGGCTTCCTCAACCTCAAGCTGACCCGCGAGCAGGCGCAGGCCACCGGCTCGGCCAAGGCCGCCGGGTCCCCGGCCACCGGCGCGCAGGTCACGGTGACCACCTCCGACGGCCGCAAGTACGTCCAGCGGGTGGACGGCGGCAGCGGCCACGGCGGCAAGCGCAGCACCGAGGTCCACATCGGGCTCGGCGACGCGAAGGGCGCGGTGGCGGTGACCCTGGAGTGGCGCGACCGCCAGGGCGAGGTCCACAAGCAGGAGCTCAAGCTCGACCAGGGCAGGCACGAGTTCGTGCTCGGCGACACGGCCGAGGAGAAGTGAGGACGGAAATGGTTGTCCAGGAAGCAAAGGCCGACGCGAAGCCGCCCGCGGGGGGACCTCCGCCGCACCACGCCAAGGTGATCAAGGCGCTCAAGCGGTTCGCCATCTCGATCACGGTCTTCAACATCGCCGGGTACATCTTCCTCGGGTTCGAGCAGCCGTGGACCTGGCCGCTGGTGGCCATCGCCACCGGCTACTTCGTCGAGCTGGTACTGGAGACCATCGGCGCCCGGGTCGAGGGGCGCGCGCCCCGGTACGCGGGCAACGGGTTCCGCGGCCTCGCGGAGTTCCTGCTGCCCACGCACATCACCTCGATCGCGTTGAACATGCTGATCTACGTCAACGACCGGATCTGGGTGATGATGTTCGCGGTCACCCTGGCGGTGGCGGCGAAGTGGGTCCTGCGCGCCCCGGTGCGCGGCAACCTGCGGCACTACATGAACCCGTCGAACTTCGGGATCCTGATGGTGCTCATCCTGTTCCCGTGGGGCAGCATCGCGCCGCCGTACCACTTCACCGAGGGCCTGAACGACTGGGGAAGCTGGATCCTGCCGGGGATCATCATCATCACCGGCACCATGCTCAACGCGAAGCTGACCGACCGGATGTGGCTGATCTTCGGCTGGTTGACCTTCTTCGCGCTCCAGGCGATCGTGCGCGGCATCCTGTTCGACACCTCGATCCCCGGCGGGCTCGCGGTCATGACCGGCGTCGCGTTCATCCTCTACACCAACTACATGGTGACCGACCCCGGCACGACGCCGTCCAGGCCGGGAGCGCAGTTCGCGTTCGGCGCCGGCGTGGCCCTGGCGTACGGCCTGTTCATGGTCATGCACATCGCCTACGGCCTGTTCATCGCCACCGCGCTGGTCTGCCTGATCCGCGGCATGTTCCTGTGGGGCCTGCACTTCGTCAACAAGGCCGCGGCGGAGCGGGCCCGGCTGGAGCGGGAGAAGGACGAGGCCGCGCTCGCGATCTCGGTCAACCACAACGGCGAGGCGGCGGGCAAGCACGCCGCCCGCACGGCAGTGGCATGACCACCAGCGGTGGCCGAGTGCCTCCAGGGCCGCCCCGGCGGGCGGCCCTGGGGATCCTGCGCCAGCTGCGCGCGGACCGCCTCGGCCTGATGAGCGAGGCGGTCCGCGAGTACGGGGACGCGGTGCGGGTGGCCATCGGCCCGATGAAGCTCTACATCTTCAACCACCCCGACCACGCCAAGCACGTGCTCGCCGACAACGCCGCCAACTACCACAAGGGCATCGGCTACACCGAGGCCAAGCGCGCCCTGGGCGACGGGTTGCTGACCAGCGAGGGCGACCTGTGGAAGGAGCAGCGGCGCACCATCCAGCCGGTGTTCCAGCACAAGCGGATCGCGGCGCAGGCCGACGTCATCGTGGAGGAGGCGCTCGGGCTGGTCGAGCGGCTGCGCCCGCACCTGGGCGCGGAGCGGCCGGTCGACGTGCTCTCCGAGGTCACCGCGCTCACGCTCGGCGTGCTCGGCCGGGCGCTGCTCGACGCCGACCTCGGCGAGTTCGACTCGGTGGGCCACTCGTTCGAGGCCGTGCAGGACCAGGCCATGTTCGAGATGGAGACCATGGGCATGGTCCCGCGGTGGCTGCCGCTCAAGGGCCAGCGGGCCTTCCGCCACGCGCGCGCCGACCTCCAGCGGATCGTCGGCCTGCTGGTGGCGCAGCGCAAGGCCAACCCGGTCGCGTCCGGCGACGACGTGCTGACCCGGCTCATCGCGTCCACCGCCAAGGAGGGCGACCGCCGGGTGGCCGACCGCCGCATGCAGGACGAGCTGGTGACCCTGCTGCTGGCCGGGCACGAGACCACGGCCAGCACGGTCGGCTGGACGCTGGACCTGGTGGCCAAGCACCCCGAGGTCCGGCGGAAGCTGCACGAGGAGGCGGTGGCGGTCTACGGCGACCGCCGCCCGGCCTACGAGGACCTGATCAAGCTGCGGTACACCAACATGGTGCTGCAGGAGGCGATGCGCCTGCACCCGCCGGTGTGGATCCTGCCGCGGCGCGCGCTGGCCGAGGACGAGGTGGGCGGCTGGCACGTGCCGGCCGGCGCGGAGGTGCTGATCTGCCCGTACACCCTGCACCGGCACCCGCGGTACTGGCCGGAGCCCGACCGGTTCCTCCCCGAGCGGTTCGACCCGGAGACGCCGTCCGACCGGCCGCGCTACGCGCACATCCCGTTCGGCGCGGGCCCCCGGTTCTGCGTCGGCAACCACCTGGGCACGATGGAGGCCACCTTCATCATCTCCACGCTGATGCGCGACCTGAAGCTCGTCGCGGTGCCCGGGTTCCGGGTCAAGCCGGAGCCGATGATGTCGCTGCGCCTCGGCGGTGGCCTGCCCATGACCGTGCGCGACTGGTCCGAGCCCGCCAACCGGGCGGCCTGAGCGCGTCGACCTCCCGGAAGGGGCGGTGAACACCATGACCAACCCCGAGCACCCGAAGGCGGCGGAGTTCGCGAAGCTCCGCGCCGCCATCGCCGACGAACGCGTCCGCGACCTGTTCACGTTCCGGTTCCTCGCGGCGAACGAGGCGTTCTCGCGCCTGGTCGACGCGACCGCGCACCGCATCCTCGGCTCGATCGACGCGCTGCCGCGGCCGTCGGGGATCACGGTCCAGCAGGCGAAGAAGGACCTGTCGATCCCGTGGCGGCGGACCGTCCCGCTGGCGTTCCTGTACGAGAAGCTCACGTCCTCGGGCGTGTTCGAGCGCGAGGACGGGCGCTACTACGCGGGCCCGGCGGCGGCCCCGGACTTCGACACCGTCGCGGCCGAGCTGTCCGAGCGCGAGCCGGGCGCGGCCGTGGCGGTGGAGATCCTGCGGACGCTGGTGGACGAGGCCAAGCGGTTCTTCGCCGGCGAGGCGGCGGGCGACGAGATCCTCTTCGCGCCCGACAAGCTCCCGTTGTGGCTGAAGTACTTCTCCAACGACAACCTGCTCTACGCCATCAACAACGCGGTCGGCACCGAGGCGCTGTCGCGGCTGGTGCCGGCCGACGGCGGCCCGTTCGAGGTGCTGGAGATCGGCGGCGGCTGCGGCAGCGCGGCCGAGCACGCGCTGCGCACCCTCGGGCCCGCGATCACCCGCTACCGCTTCACCGAGGTGGCGGAGACGTTCGCGCGGCACGGCGAGCGGGCGGCCAAGGCGGCGGCGTCGCCGACCACGGTCGTCGAGCCCGACCGGGTGGACATGACGCTGCCGTGGGAGCCGCAGGGCATCGTGCCGGGCACCTACGACGTGGTCTACGCGGTCAACTGCTTCCACGTGGCGCACGACATGGACTTCGTCGTCAAGGAGGCCGCGAAGGCGCTCAAGCCGGGCGGCACGGTCGTGGTGTCGGAGTGCGTGCGCCCGACCAAGGCCGCGCGCCCGATCCACGCCGAGATCATCTTCGACTTCCTGGACAGCTTCACCGACGTCGCCACCGACCCGGTGCGGCGGCCGACGCACGGCTTCCTCACACCCGCCGCCTGGCGGGCCACGTTCGAGGCCGCCGGGCTCGGCGACGTGACGATCCTGCCCGACGTCGACGCGATCGCCGAGGAGTACCCGGACTTCGTCGTCGGCGCGGTGCTGGCCCGCGCCTCGGGGTGAGGGGAGGGCGTCGATGGTTGCCAAGCTGGTCCGCTTCGCCGTGCGCCGGTCGCTCAACGACACCCGCCACGTGCGGGTGGTCAAGCGGCGGCACGCCACGGGCCTGGTCGCCCGGGTGTACCGGCAGGTGGAGCGGGACTTCAAGATGCTCGCGCCGCCGGTCGCGCTGCACTCGGCGGCCCCGGAGACCCTGGCGGCCGCGTGGATGGTGCTGCGCGAGACGCTGCTGGCGGAGGGGTCCGCCGAGCGGGTGGCCAAGGAGGCGGTGGCGACCGGGGTGTCGCTGGCCAACTCCTGCCCGTACTGCGCGGACGTGCACGGCATGACGCTGGACGCCGTGCCGCACGCGAGCGCGGAGCGGGACGCGCTCATCGAGTGGGCGCGGGCGACCGCGTCCGCCGGGACGCCGGTGGCCGCCCCGTTCCCGCCGGAGCAGACGGCCGAACTGGTCGGGGTCGCCGTCGCGTTCCACTACTACAACCGCGTCGTGAACGTGTTCCTCAGCGAGTCGCCGTTCCCGTCGCACGTCCCGGAGTCGGCCAAGCCGCGGGCCCGCAAGGTGCTCGGCGGGGTGCTGCGGCCCGACGCGCGCGGCCCGGCCGCGGGGGAGTCGCTGGACCTGCTCCCCGCCGCGCCGGTGACCGACGACCTGGTCTGGGCGGTCTCGAACCCGGTGGTCGCCGACGCGTTCGCCCGGGCCTACGCGGCCGTCGAGGCGGCGGGTGCACGGTCGGTGCCGGACAGCGTCCGCGCGCTGGTGACGGCGCGGCTGGCCGAGTGGGACGGCGCCGCGCCCGGGATCAGCCGGGCGTGGCTGGACGAGCCGGTGGCGACGCTGCCGCCGGAGGACCGGGCGGCGGGCCGGCTGGCGCTGCTGGTGGCGCTGGCCTCCTACCAGGTCGACGACGCGGTGGTGGAGGACTTCCGCCGCACCGCGCCCGGTGACGACACGCTCGTGGAGCTCGCGGCGTGGGCGGGGCTGGCGGCGGCGCGCCGGGTCGGCTCGTGGCTCGCGGAGGGAGGTCCGGCCCGCGGGGCCGCGCTGCACCCGGAAAGGTGATTGTTCAACCAGATTTCCCGAAAACGTCCGGCCGGCGCCTTGTGCGCCGGCCGGTACGCTGCTGCGCGGCTTCGGGAAATGGGCGGAACTCGCCCGTTCGGGGCAGGCCGGAATGGATGGTTTCGTACTTCGCGTTTCCTATTGGTGGGCGATAGCGGACCGATGGGAAGTCAGTAGCGGATTCCGGAAGATATGTGATCGTCGGGTCTGCGATGGGGGGCGAGCGTGGTGGTCGGCGCGGTCGGGTGGCTCGGCGCGGGGGACGGCAGCGCAGCGCTGCGCGCCGTGCGCCCACCCCTGCCGCGAACCGACCGCCGGGACCGCGCTGGGGGGCCGCTGGGGGGCCGCCGGGGTGGTGGGGGCGACGAGCCGTGGACGGGCGATCCCCGACCCGCTCAGCCCCCGCACGACAGCCGGGCCGCAGCCGACACGCCCCGGGGGGAAGAGTCGTCGCGGGACCGGGCGGGGGGTGTGCCCGAGCCGCGGGACCCGGCTGGGGGAGCGGGCAGCGTCGCCGCGGGGTCCGGCCGCGGCGGGGGGGACCCGCGCGTCCGGGGGGGCCGGGCCGCCGCAGGGTCCGGCCGCGGCCGGCGTGGGCCGCGAGCCGCACCGGGTCCGGTCGTCGGGGACCGGGGCCGGGGCGCGTCCGGCTCGCTCGTGAACCCCGGCTTACCCGGGCACCACGCATTCCTTCGCGCCCGCCGCGCGAAGGGTTCTTCATGTCTCGACGGAGATCCGTCCGCAAGACAAAACTGGGGAGAGAAAGCTCATGCGCATCGAAATCGTCGTGCTCGGTCCGCTCATGGTCGATCTGGGCGGTGTCTCGATCGTGCCGAACGCGAGCAAACCGAGCCAGCTGCTCGCGCTCCTGGCGCTCAACGCGGGCCGGGTCGTGCCCGCCCACACCCTGATCAAGGAGATCTGGGCCGCCCGCCCGCCGCGCACCGCGGTGTCCACCCTGCGCACCTACATCCTGAAGCTGCGCCGGAACCTGGACATGGCCCTGGCCGACCACGGCGACAAGACCTCCAAGGACATCCTGATCACCCGGCGCACCGGCTACCTGCTCGACGTCGAACCGACCGCCGTGGACGCGGTCCGCTACGAGGAGCTGTCGGCGGCCGGCCGCCAGGCGGTCAACGAGGGCGACCACGAGCGCGCGTCCCGCACGCTCAGCGAGGCGCTGCGGCTGTGGCGCGGCCGGGCGCTGGCCGACGTGCCGCTGGGGCCGCAGCTCGCGATCGAGGCGATGCGGCTGGACGAGAACCGGCTCGGGGACCTGTACCTGCGCATCGAGGCGGACCTCGCGCTGGGCCGCCACCACCAGTTGCTCGGCGAGCTGGCGACGGTGTGCGCGCGGTACCCGATGCAGGAGAACTTCCACGTGCAGCACATGATCGCGCTGTGCCGCAGCGGCCGGCAGAGCCAGGCGCTGGCGGTCTACCGCAGGCTGCGCGACCAGATGGTGGAGCACTCGGGCGTCGAACCGTCGCCGTGGGTGCGCCAGCTCCACCACGCCATCCTCACCGGCCAGGCGTCGGTGGAGGACCGGTCGGTGCTCTTCCGCGCCTGACCCGCCGCGCAGGAGCCGGCCCGTGAGCCGGCTCCTGCGGGCGCGGGGGTCACGCGGCCGAACCGGTCACCGGGCGCGAGGCCGCCCCGTTGGGCAGCGGGGCGCCGTAGGTCACCTCGACGCCGCGGTCCCGGGCCGCCTGCACGATGCCGGGCACCGCGCGTTCGGCGAGCGCGGCGATCGTCAGCGCCGGGTTGACCGTCAGCGCGGTCGGCACGGACGAGCCGTCGGTGACGAAGATGCCGGGGTGGCCGCGCAGCTCGTGCCGGTCGTCCAGCGCGGAGGTCGCCGGGTCGTCGCCGATCCGGCAGGACGACAGCGGGTGCACCGTGTACGCGCCCACCAGGTCGTTGGTCCACGGCGCGACGGTGGCCAGGCCGTCCTTCTCCAGGATCTGCTTGGCCGCCGCGTCGGCCTCCGCCCAGCCGCGCAACGTGTTGGGCGTCGGGTCGTAGCGCAGCGGGCCCTTGCCGAGCATCTGCTGGGAGATGCGGTAGGCGTTGCCGGTGGGCGGCGGCGGGCCGAAGACGCCCTCGTTGTCGTCCTCGGTCATCAGGAAGATCGTCAACCACGACTTCCAGCGCTTGAGCATCTCCTTCTTCTCCTTGCCGAACCAGGTCGCCCCGGTCTTGCCCGGCACCTGGGCGAGGATCGTGCCCAGCCCCGGCGGGAAGTAGAGCTGCTCCATGCTGAACCGGGAGTACTCCGGCTTGTCGCCGTCCACGTGGTCCCAGCACGCGACGACGGGCCCCTTGCCGATCTGGTTGGCCTCGTACACCGCCCCGTTGGGCCGGCGCAGGCCCAGCACCTCGCCGACGCGCTCCTCGTTGATGATCGCGGTGTTGAGGCGCTCGCCGTTGCCGGAGAAGTAGCGGCCGACGCCGTGCGGCATCGCGCCCAGCTCCGCCTCGGAGCGCTGGAGGATGACCGGCGTGGCGCCCGCGCCCGCCGCGAGCACGACGATCTTCGCGTCGATCGCGCCGCTGCCGGTGCTGATCCGGTAATCGACCTCGTCGATGGTGTTGAAGTGCACGCGGTAGCTTCCGTCGTCGTTGCGCGTGATCTTCTGGACCTCGTGCAGCGGTCGGATCTGCGTGCCGTGGGCGAGCGCCGCGGGCAGGTAGTTGAACAGCATGGACTTCTTGGCGTCGAACCGGCAGCCGGCCATCATCCAGTTGCAGTTGGTGCACTTCGCGGTGTCGATGCCGACCGGCACCGGGTTCGCCGTGTGCCCGGAGTGGTGGCACGCCGCCGCCCACAACCCGCCCGCGTAGGAGATGTCGTTCCAGCTCTGCTGGCTCACCGGCAGCACGTCGGACACCCGGTCGTACCAGGGTTCCAGCGTGTCGCGGCTGATCGCCTCCGGCCAGATGCGGCGGCCGATCGAGCCCTGCTTCTCGAAGACGTACCGGGGCGCGCGCGGCAGGGCGGCGAAGTAGACGACGCTGCCGCCGCCGACGCAGTTGCCGCCCAGGACGCTCATCCCCTCCCCGGCCACGAAGTCGAACACCCGCGTGTAGGACTTGCCGAGCAGGTAGTCGTGGTCGAAGTCCTTGCCCTCCAACCAGGGGCCGCGTTCCAGCACGACGACCTTCGCGCCGCCGGCGGCGAGGTGGTAGGCCGTGATCGACCCGCCGAACCCGCTGCCGACGACCAGGACGTCGGTACTCTCCACCGCGCTCATGCCGGACTCCCGGATTCCGTCGTTTCGGGGTGCCGCTTGGCCAGTTCGCGGCCGTAGCTGAAGTCGGGGAAGCGCCACAGCCCGTCGCTGTCCGGCTTGGCGAACCCCATCTGGAGCAGGCCGGGGTGGCCCTGGGCGAGGGCCTCGCCGGTGCTCATGTGCGCGGCGGTGTCGAAGGCCATGTTGCTGAACATCGCCAGCAGCACCCAGCCGCTCTGCTCCGGGTGCCCGGGCGCGGTCAGCCGGTCGACCAGCGCCACGCGGTCCTCGTAGTCCAGCGCCACGAACGGCGGCACGTCGGCGTCCAGGCGCAGCCCGCGCTCCTCGGCGTACGCGACCGCGTGCGCGTTGAGCGCCTGCGACAGGGGGCCGAGCCCGGCGGCGACGCCCGTCGCGGGGTCGTTGAGCAGGTCGAGGGCACCGGCCTCCACCGCGCCGGGGTCGTCGCAGACACCGGCGATCGCCCGGTCGTCCGGACTGCGCTTCACGCCCGGGAGAATCGTGTCCGCAAAGGCTTCCAAGGTGCTTGTCTGGATCTGGTCGTCGGTTTTCCCGACCGCTTCCACGGCTCCTCCTGTCTGTGCCGCGAACCAATTCCGCAATTCTGGGTGCGGAATTGGCCCAGGTGCATCTCCTCCCGTGCGACCCTGTCGGCGCGGTGCCGCCTACCTGCGAAGATGAGCGGACGTAGAGCGGAAGTAGACCGGCGCTCAAGCGGTGGTGGTTCGGTCGTCGAGTCGCCGCGGAACATCCTTGCCGCCGATTTCACCCCAACTTACGTTCGACCGGCCCGAACGTTTGAGTCGAATCTCTCGAGTGATCGGCGGCAGCATGGACGAGGCCATCGTGGAATCGGTCGAGCGCGTGATCCGCGTGATGCAGGGCAACCTGGGGGAACCGATCACGATCGACGACATGGCGCGCACCGCCATGTTCAGCAAGTTCCACTTCTCGCGGATGTTCCTGCGGGTGACCGGGGTGTCGCCGCGCCGCTTCCTGTCCGCCCTGCGGCTGCAGGAGGCCAAGCGGCTGTTGCTGACCAGTTCGCTGACCGTGGCCGACATCAGCCACGTGGTCGGCTACAACAGCATCGGCACGTTCAGCTCCCGGTTCAGCCTGAGCGTGGGCGTCTCGCCGACGACCTACCGCAAGCACTGCGGCTACGTGCCGCCGCTGGCGGAGCACCCGCGCGCCGACCGGCACCCGGTGCTGCGCGGCAGCGTGCAGCACCCGCCGGAGTTCCGGCCGCGCCGCGTCGTGCTGGGGCTGTTCCCCGAGCGGATCGCGCGCGGTCTCCCGGTGCGGCACACCACGCTCGACGGCGCCGGCGAGTTCGGCGTGGCCGACGTGCCGGACGGCACCTGGTACCTCATCGCGCGGGCGGTGGGCCTGGGCGTGGACGCGGAGCACGACACGTACGTGGCGGTGTCCGGCCCGATCAAGGTGACCGAGGGCCGGCCGGTGCGCCCGGTGGACGTGCGGCTGCGCCGCAAGTCGATCTTCGACCCGCCCGCCCTGCTGGCGCACCTGGACGAGGCGATGCTGGCCATCAGCGCGGAGTCCTACGGCCGGACCCTGGAAACCGCCTCGACGGTCGCCTGACCCGCGACGGGAACGGCCCCGCCCGGCAACCCCGGGCGGGGGCGCCCCAGCCGGCGAACACGGCGACCGGCACGCCCTAACCGACCAGCACCGCAACGAGCACGCCCCGCCCGACGAGCACGCCCCGCCCGACCAGCACCGCGACGAGCACGCCCCGCCCGACGAGCACGCCCCGCCCGGCAGCTCGCCGGGCGGGGCGTTCCCCTTCGCGCGAAGGGCGATCACGCGGCCTTGGACGCGCCCTTCCGGAAGTGCTCCCTGATCCGCTCGCGCCACAGCTCGTAGGCCGGGCTGTCGCCGGGCCCCACGTCCTCCGGCTCGACGGCGACCGTGGCGGCCAGCACCACAGCGTCCTGCACCGAACCGCCGGTGAACACCCGCACCCCCAGTTCGCTGTGCTCGGGCACGTGCCCGGCCGCCGTGCGCGCGGTGCCGGCGAACACCGCGCCCAGCGCCACCTCGTCGGCGTGGTCGCCGGCGAGCGCGACCAGGCGGGTCAACCCCTCCTCCGGGCACCCGCCCGCGAACGTCGCCGCGAGCCCCACCCCGCTCCACAGGTCGGCGCGCCGCGCCGGCGGGAACGCGTTGACCGCCGCGGCGACCTCCTCGGGCCGCGCGCCCTCGATGAACCACAGCGCGCGCCCCACCCCCTGGTCGGCCGCCCGCGGGAAGTAGTCGGCGCGACCGGTCCACGGGTAGGGCTTGAACGGCTCCTGCGCGCCGACGAACCGCTTGGTCTTGAAGTACGCCTCGTCGAACCCGTAGCCGTCCACGGCCAACCAGCTCATCGTCGGGAAGAACGGCACGCCCTCCAGGTCCGGCATGATGTTGCGCCACAACGCCCTCGGCAGCCGCGCCATGGCGAAGCCGATGCCGATGTAGGTCAGGAACAGGTGCGGCAGACCCGGACCCTCCAACAACTCCTTGGTCCTGGTGCCCTTCCCGCCCGCCATCGCGTCGCGCACCGCGAACGCCATCGCCGCGCCCTCGTAGGCGAACCCGCGCAGCTCGGGCGACACGGTCGCCAGCCGCCGCTCCACGTCCCACAGCGTCGGTTGCTCGATGCCCCACTCGAAACCGCACACCACCGACTGCGGGATCGACTCCAGGTGCTCGGCGGCGGGCGTGCCCGCGGCCGGGAACCCGCGCTCGGCGAACGTCACCGAGCGCAGCTTCGGCGTCAGCGCGAACCTGCGCAACGCTCCCAGGATCGGCGGCATTTCGGTCCTCCCCGCTCGTCTCGACCTCCCGCGGCACGCGGCGGCGGGCCTGCCCCCGAGGGTAGGGCCGGACGCGGTCGCCGGGGATATCCCGGAGTGCGCCGACGTTCCCCCCACCGCACAGGGAGAGTGGCCGCGTGCCCGCGCGCTGCCGCACGCTGGGGTGCGTCAGTCGGGCGGTGCGCGAGCACCGGGGCCGCACCTGCTCGCGGTAGGCGGATCACGCCGACGCCGGTGGGGCCCGCCCCCGACTGCGTGCGGAGGAGTCGACCGGCGGGAGGGCCTGGTGGCCAGGACCAAGCAGCGGAACGCGTGCACGCGCGCGACCACGACCGACGCGGTGCTCCCGAGCGCCGCCGCGGGCTCGCGGGACGCCCGGTGAGCGCCGGGCAGCCCGAGCGGCACCAGGGCGGCGACCCGGTGGCCGTGCTGCACACCGCTGCCGACAAGGAGGCGGCCAAGCGCGAGCTGCGCGACGTGATGGCCCGGTTCGCCACCGGCATCACGGTGCTCACCGCGCACGGCGCGGACGCGCACGGCATGACGGCGAACTCGTTCACGTCCGTCTCGCTCGACCCGCCGATGGTGCTGTGCTGCGTGGCCCGCACGGCGCGCATGCACCAGACGATCCTGGACGCGGGCGCGTTCGGCGTCTCGGTGCTCGGCGGCGAGCAGGAAGGGCTGGCGCGGTACTTCGCGACCCGCGGTCGCCCGACCGGCATGGCGCAGTTCGACCAGGTCGACTGGTTCCCGGGCCGGCACACCGGCGTGCCGCTGCTCACCGGTTCCCTGGCGTGGCTGGAGTGCGACCTGGAGGCGGTCTACGACGGCGGCGACCACTCGATCTTCCTGGGCCTGGTGCGCGAGGCGAGCTGCGGCACGGGCCAGGCGCTGCTGTTCCTCGGTGGCGGCATGCACCGGTACGACCCGCCGTCCGCGGCCAAGTCGGCCTGAGACAGGGCACCCACCGAGAAGACAGCGCGTTCCACCGCCGACCATCCTGGGTGGACGCACGGGCGAAAGGACAAGGCGTGTGACTCAGCGAGACGTGATCTCCGACCTGACCGACGACGCCGCGGAGTTCGAGGGACTCATCACCGGCGCCGACGAGGCGGCGTGGCAGCGCGCGACCCCGGCTCCCGGGTGGACGGTGGCCGACCAGGTCGCCCACCTGGCGTTCATCTTCCGCCTCGCGGGCACCGCCGCGTCCGACCCGGAGCTGTTCGGGCAGATGGCGGCGAAGGCCGCGGCGAACTTCGACGGCGCGGTGAACGCCGCGCTGGCCGAGTACGCCGGCTACACGCCCGACGCGCTGCGGGCGCGCTGGCGCGCCGAGACCGACACCGCGATCAAGGCGCTGGCCGCGGTCCCGGCCGACCAGGTGGTGCCCTGGCTGGTCCGGCCGCTGCCGCCGATGGTGCTCGCCTCCGCGGGCATGATGGAGATGTTCGCCCACGGCCAGGACGTCGCCGACGCGCTCGGCGTGGTCCGCGAGCGCACCGACCGCCTGTTCTGGGTGGCCCAGTTCGTCTCCCTGACCTGGGACTTCGCCTACCAGTCGCGGCGGCTGAACCCGCCCGCCGCGCCGTTCCGGTTCGAGGTCACCGCGCCGTCGGGGGCCACGTGGGCGTTCGGCCCGGCCGACGCCGAGCAGAAGATCACCGGCCCGGCCGCGGACCTGTGCCTGCTCGCCACCCGCCGCCGCCACCGCGACGACCTCGCGCTCACGGCGACCGGCCCGGACGCGGACGCCTGGCTGGACATCGCCCAGGCCTACCGCGGCCCCGCCGGCGAGGGCCGGAAACCGGGCCAGTTCACGTCCTGACCGCCGGGCACACCCCGGTCCACGCTGGTCGGGACCACCCGGCCGGCACCCGACCCGGACCACGACGGGCCGCTTCCCCCTGGCGGCCCGTCGTTCCGGGACGCCTTCGACCACCGCCGCGCGCTCACCACGGGCCCTGTCGCGCGCAGCGGTGGTCGAAGCGCGTCCGGACCCTCTACAGAGGACCGTGCTCCGCGAACGGCTGCCACGTCGCCCGGTCGGCCGCCGGGACCGCCCCGGGCAGCAGGACCGACGCGCACGGACCGGCTCCCAGCCGGCGCGCGTCGAACACCAGCACCTCGCTGCCGCGCCGGCCGAGGTTCTCCGCGAACACCAGCAGCCACTCGCCGGTCGTGCCGCCGACGAAGACCGGCTGCCCGCCGCGGCGGCCCGCACCGAGGTCGTAAGCGTCCGAAGTGGACGTGTCCAGGTCGTGGTGGAACACCAGGCGACCGGTCGTCCCGAAGACGTGCCGGTGCTCACGGCCGCACGCGGCCGGGTCGGTGGTCGCGGAGTCCACCGCCGCGATCACCCGGCGTTCGGTCACCGCGCCCGTGCCCAGGTCGAGCGTCCAGCGCCCCAGGTAGGGCCTGGGGGCCTGCTCGGCGTCGAGCGGGCCGTCGTGGCGCAGGGCGTCCACGACGACGGTCGCGCCGTCCTGGAAGGCGTTCAGGGCGCGGAAAGTGGCGCCGGGCCGGACCGGGAACCACCGCAGCTCGCCGGTCCCGGGCGTGCGCGGCAGCAGGCCGAGGCGAGCGGGCTTGTCCGCCCGCCACGTGTGGGCGTGGTGCAGGCCGCGCGGTTCGGCCCCGTGGTCGTGCACCAGGGACAGGTCGAACACCACGACGTGGTCGCGGGTGAGGGCGAGCGTGGTCACCAGCGTCGGCGCGCCGAGCGCGAACGACCGTCCCCGGCTCACCGCGCCCGACGTGGCCATCACGAGGTGCTCGGCCTCCGGCGAACCCGGTGTGGTGGCGATGGTGTGCCACTCGCGCGTCGCCGGGTCCTGCACGGGGTGGGCGAGCAGCTTCGTGCCCGAAGCGGCGGGGCGGACGCGCGGGGCCAGCGCGGGCACCGGCCCGGCGGGCAGGCACCCCTCCGGGTCCTGGGTCCGGTACCACCGCGCCACGCCGTCGCCGATCCGCACGCCGGTGATCACCTCGCCGGCCGGCGGTCGCGGGCCGGATTGCAGGAAGCAGCCCCGGAGTTCCCCGGGCAGCGCGCCCCGGACGGGCAGTTCGTCGGCGGGGCCGAGCCGGTCGAGCGCGAGTGGTGCGACCGCGGCGAGGTTCCTGGTCCTGGACGACACGGTGGTACCTCCAGCCGGGTGCTGAAACCGGGAGGGCATGACGATGCCGTTGATCAAAATATCGGTGTTATGTAACCTTGTCAAGGTGAGCCCACGCCGATCGGACCCGACCGCCCGCACCGCACTCATCGACATCGCCGCCCGTCTGCTGGCCGCCGAGGGGCCGCAAGCGCTGTCGACGCGGCGGATCGCCGCCGACGCCGGGAGTTCGACCATGGCGGTCTACACCCACTTCGGCGGGATGTCCGGGCTCGTGCGGGAGATGGTGCACGAGGGTTTCGCGCGGCTCCAGGGCTACCTGACGGCGGTCCGGGAAACCGCGGACCCGGTGTCGGACATGGCTTTGCTCGGCCGGGCGTACCGGATCAACGCCCTGGAGAACTCCCACCTGTACGGGGTGATGTTCGGCGGCGCGTCGCTCGCGGGCTTCTCGCTGACCGAGGACGACCGCCAGCACGGCCGCTACACGCTGTCCAACGTCGTCACGTGCGCGGCCCGCTGCGTCGAGGCCGGCCGCTTCGGCAGCGCCGACGCGGAACTGGTGGCCTACCAGATGTGGATCGCCACGCACGGCCTGGTCACGTTGGAGCTCGGCGACTACTTCACCGCGGACCTCGACGTGTCGGGGCTGTTCGAGTCGCAGCTCGTGGCGCTGATGGTCGGCGTGGGCGACGCGCCGGACGCGGCGGCGAAGTCGGTGCGCTCGTCGCGGCGGCGCGTCGCGGGGGAGTTGGGCGGTCTGGCGGGCGTCGGCGATGCCGTTGCGGTCAAACGGAAGTCGCCCACGGGACGGTCCAGCGCCCTCGGGTAGGCCGGCCCGCCCGTGCGACCGTCCCGGGCGGCTACAGCGGGACGTTGCCGTGCTTGCGCGCCGGCACGCCGCGTCGCTTGGTCGCCATCATCTGCAGTCCACGCGCGACGGCGGCGCGGGTCTGGACCGGGTCGATCACGTCGTCCACCAGCCCGCGCTCGGCGGCGTAGCGCGGGTGCATGAGCTGCTCGGTGTACTCGGCGATGAGTTCGGCGCGCAGCGCGGCCGGGTCCGCCGCGGCGGCCAGTTCCCGGCGGAACAGGACGTTCACCGCGCCCTCCGCGCCCATGACCGCGATCTCGTTGGTGGGCCACGCCAGGGAGAGGTCGGTGCCGATGGAGCGGGAGTCCATCACGATGTACGCGCCGCCGTAGGCCTTGCGGATGATCACCTGGATGCGCGGCACGGTCGCCTCGCAGTACGCGTAGAGCAGCTTGGCGCCGTGCCGGATCGCGCCGCCGTGCTCCTGCTCGCTGCCCGGCAGGAACCCGGGCACGTCCACCAGGGTCACCAGCGGGATGCCGAACGCGTCGCAGAAGCGCACGAAGCGAGCGGCTTTCTGGGCCGCCGTGGAGTCCAGCACGCCCGCGAGCGCCATCGGCTGGTTGCCGACCACGCCCACCACGCGGCCGTCGATCCGGGCCAGCGCGCAGATGATGTTGCGCGCCCAGTTCTCGTGCACCTCCAGGAACTCGCCGTCGTCCACGAGTTCGCCGAGCACCGCGCGCATGTCGTAGGGCTTGTTCGGCTCGGTGGGGACGATGTCGGCCAGCGCGGGCCGCACGTCCGACGTCGCGCCCACGGGCTCGCTCACCGGCGGACCGTCCAGGTTGTTGCCCGGCAGCAGGGAGACCAGGAAGCGCACGTCCTCCAGGCAGGACTCCTCGTCGTCGTGGACGAACGTCGCCACGCCCGACAGGCTGCCGTGGACCTCCGCGCCACCGAGCTCCTCGTGCGTGACCCGCTCGCCGTTGACCGCTTCCACCACGTCCGGACCGGTCAGGTACATCTTCGCGGTGTCGCGCACCATGAACGTGAAGTCGGTGAGCGCGGGGGAGTACGCCGCGCCGCCCGCGCACGGGCCGATCACGACGCTGATCTGCGGCACGACGCCGGACGCCTCGACGTTGCGCCGGAAGATGCCGCCGTAGCCGTCGAGGGCCATGACGCCCTCCTGGATGCGCGCGCCGCCGCTGTCGTTGAGCCCGATGATCGGGCAGCCCGTCGCGATGGCCAGGTCCATCACCTTGTGGATCTTCGCCGCGTGCGCCGCGCCGAGCGAGCCGCCGAAGACGGAGAAGTCCTGCGAGTACACGAAGACGCGGCGGCCGTGGATCGTGCCGGAGCCCGCCACGACGCCGTCGGAGTACGGTCGGTTCTCCGAGATCTTCATGCCCCTGGCCTGGTGCTGCCGGTACAGGTCGATCTCGACGAAGGAGTCCTCGTCCAGCAGCAGGTCCAGCCGTTCGCGCGCGGTCTTCTTGCCCAGCGAGTGCTGCCGCTCCACGCCCGCGGGGTCCCCGGCCAGCACGCGCCGCCGCAGCTCGTCGAGCCTCTTGCGGACCGACGCCATGGTGCGTCGGGCGGTCTTGGGGGCGGCCGGGGGGACGGGGCGCAGCGGCACCGGCTCGGGCACGAAGTCGAGCGACTCCACCTCGGGCGAGGTGTTCTGCCGCAGGATCCGGAAATCCGACAGGTCAGTCATCCGTGTCTCCCAGGAGGTGCGCGTCGCCGGGGGAACCCGCTCGCCCTCCCGCGCGGTGCGGTCGGCGCGCGGCGGCGGACGTGGTGTCGGTCGGTGTGCGGGGTCCGGGCGGCCGGACGCGTCCCCGGGTGGCGCGGCCGATCCCGCCCGCACCGGTCACGCTCCGCAGCATCCGACCACATCCCCGCTCACGCCGACCGTTCCGTCCCAGCCTGCACGGGCCCTTCCCCGGTGTCTTCTCCGAGAGCGCCGTGCCGCCGGCCACGCGGGGGTGTGGTGCGCGTCACATCGAGCGGTTGTCGATCCTGTGCGGCAGTGTTCGACGCACTGCACGAGAGCAACGCGGAACAACCGAGGAGCACCCCATGCGCACCCTGATCACCACCGCCTTCGTCTCCCTCGACGGCGTCGTCGAAGCGCCCGGTGGGGAGCCCGGCTACCGCAACACCGGCTGGACGTTCAACGGCATCGAGTTCCTCCCGGAGGCCTACGAGATCAAGGCGCGCGAGCAGGACGAAGCCGCCGCGATGATGACGGGCCGGGTCAGCTACGAGGCGTTCTCGCCGGTGTGGCCGACGATGACCGAGGAGTTCGCCGGCTACAACGCGATGCCCAAGTACGTCGTGTCCACCACGCTGCGCGAGGACGACCTGGTGTCGAACTGGGGCGAGACGACGATCCTGCGCTCCCTGGACGACGTGGCGGCGCTGAAGGAGGGCGACGGCGGTCCGATCATCGTGCACGGCAGCGCCGCGCTGAACCGGTCGCTGTCGGACGCCGGGTTGATCGACCGGTACCACCTGCTGGTGTTCCCGGTGCTGCTGGGTGCGGGGAAGCGGCTGTTCAGCGCGACGGACAAGGACAAGCAGAGCCTGAAGCTGGTGGACTCGCGGGCTTACGGCAACGGCATCCAGAAGCTGGTGTACGACGTGGCCCGGTGATGGCGCGGTGGGGTGGCGGCGGCCGGTCGGGTGCTTGCCGGGGCCGCGGCGACGGCGGGCGGGTCGACGCGCACGGCGGCGCTGAACCGTTCGCCGTCGGACGCCGGCCGCTGATCAGGTCTGCGGCACGCGGATCACGTCGCCCGGGTGGATGACGTTCGGGTTGGTGATCGTGTGCGGGTTGGCGGCGACCAGGCGGTGGTAGAGGTTGCCGGAGCCGTAGTAGTGGGTCGCGATGGACCACAGCGTCTCGCCCGCCTGCACCACGTGCTCCACGTACACCCGGTACCCGGGCAGGATGCGCGGCCCGTGGACCACCGGCACGACCACCTTGTCCAGTTCCGACCCGTCGTTCGGCGAGACGTGGAAGACCTCCACGAAGAGCCGTTCGAGCGTGAACGCCGCCCCGCTCACGTCCACGGTGAGCTGGAACTGGCCGTGCCCACCGGCCCCGTCACCGGCCATGAAGAACCCGGTCACCTCGTCGTGCCCCTCGTGCACCCGGTAGTTGAAGTTCGCCTCGAACGCGCCGCCGGCCACGCCGCCGATGCGGATCAGGTTGTCCACCAGGTCGTGGGGTCTGGGTTGCTGCACATCGATCGTCATGGCCGGCAGGGTAAGCCCGTAGTGACCCACGTCACTCCGTAGTGGGGTGGATTCAGGGGGTGATTCACCCGTTCGGTGCGGGCGGGGTGGCTAACCGGAGCCACCCGGCGAGCGACCTCACGGGCATCCCGGCAACCGACAGGGGTGGGTGCGCCATGAGCGGCTTCCTCGTCCAAGGACGGCACGGCACCAAGGGCAACTTCGAAGCGGTGGTGCCGTCCTCGCACGGCGGCGGGCTGGTCCACCTCTGGCGCAACAACGACGCAGGCATGACGTGGAGCGGCCCGACGTGCTTCGGCGGACCACGGCCCTACCTCGCGACCACGCTGATCCAGTCGAACTACGGCACCACCGGCAACCTGGAGGTGCTGGCCACCACCGACGCGGGCGAGCTGGACTTCTTCTGGCGGATGGACCGCGCCCCGTGGACGTGGTCGGGCCCGTTCCGCATCGCCACCGGCGTGCGGGGCGCACCCGCGCTGATCCAGGGCAAGCACGGCACGAAGGGCAACTTCGAGGTGGTCGTCCCGCACCGCGACGGCGGTCTGGCGCACCTGTGGCGCAACAACGACGCCGGGATGGCGTGGAGCGCGCCGGGCCGGTTCGGCGGCGGCGCGCGGTACGCGGGCGCGACGCTCGTCCAGTCCAACTACGGCTCGGTCGGCAACCTGGAGGTGCTGGCCACCACCGACGCCGGCGAGCTGGACTTCTTCTGGCGGATGGACCGCGCCCCCTGGACGTGGTCCGGCCCGTTCCGCGTCGCGAGCGGACTGCGCGGGACGCCGTCGCTGGTGCAGGGCAGGCACGGCACGAAGGGCAACTTCGAGGTCGTGGTCCCGCACCGCGACGGCGGTCTGGCACACCTGTGGCGCAACAACGACGCCGGGATGGCGTGGAGCGCGCCGGGCCGGTTCGGCGGCGGCGCGCGGTACGTGAACGCGGCCCTGGTCCAGTCCAACTACGGCTCGGTCGGCAACCTGGAGGTGCTGGCCACCACGCAAGCCGGTGACGTGGACTTCTTCTGGCGGATGGACCGCGCCCCGTGGACGTGGTCGGGCCCGTTCCGGGTCGGCGCGGAGATCGGGTTCTCCGTCAGCGAGTGCACGTTCGGCTGGCGCGCCGCCTACCACCAGGCCGACACGCACGTGACCATCCGCATCCAGCTCAACCCCGACAGCGGCATCAGCGACGCCACCATGAACACCCTGCGCACCACCTGGCGCAACGGGATCATCGGCAAGTGGTCCGACCGGTTCGACTGCGTCGGCAACGGGCAGCGCAAGCGGTTCACCTTCGACGTCCAGTGGGTCACCAGCGGCGCCCACCACGTCGTCCGCGTGCGGCCGGGGCCGGACCGGTCCAACATGACCACCTGGGACACCAGTGACACCGGTGACGTGGCGTCGCACGAGTTCGGGCACATGCTCGGCCACCCCGACGAGTACGCGACGTCGGCGTGCCCGGCTCGCAGCCCGGTGAGCACGGGCACGGTGATGGACGACAACACCGAGACCGTCGCCCGCCTCTACAACCGCCTGGCGTCCTTCCACTGCGGCCACACCCCGGCCGCGGCGCCCGGCGAAGGACCGTCCGAAGTGGAGGGTGCGGCGGTGGAACTGCGTTTGCTGGACCGGATGGCGACCGCGCACCGGGCCGAGGTGCTGCAGCGGCTGCGGTCGGCCGACGAGGGGGCAGAGGTGTCGTTCGAGGTGACCGGCGGCGCGCCCGGCGAGCGCTACGAGTACCGGCTGGCCGTGTCCGGCTCCGGCGCGGCCCGACGCGTGCTGGTGGACGAGTTCTCCGCCGAACCGGACGCGGACTCGACCGGCACCGTGCCGCCGGAGACCGCCCGGCGGGTGTTCGACGCCGCCCGCGACGCCGGCCTCCTGGACGACGCGCCGCCCGAGCTGCCGCCCGCCGACCTCGTGCCGGACTCGCTGGTGGCCACGGTGACCGTCCGCTACGGGGACGCGGTGCGCCGCGTCAGCGTGCCGGCGGTCGAGCCGGGTCGCGAGGAGGTGCCGGGCGAGGCGCGGGACGTGCCGGTGTCCACGCACGTCCGGCTCGCGCCCGACACCGCCGACCTCCTGACGCCGGTCCTGGCCGCGCTGAGCGCGGTGGAAGCGCACCTCTGACCCACTTACGGCGAAAGACGACCAATGACCGGTGTCCGATAGTTGACTTTTGATTGACCCGCTCCAAAAGTGCGGCCTACCTTGCTGTGACCTGGGCAACACCCCTGCCGGATCGCTCAAGGAGGCGCGACACCGTCATGCCCAAAACCCCACGCGTCTGCGGCGCCCTGCTGCTCGCCGCCGGATTGCTCTCAGTCGGGCCGCCGGCTCGCGCGCACCACGACCCCGCCGACTTCCAGCAGGTCGAACTGGCCCGCGGCGTCGCCGAGATGGGCGAGCCGATCTCCCTGGCCGTCCTGCCCGACACGTCCGTCCTGCACACGGCCCGGGACGGCGTGCTGCGCCGCACCGACGCCGCCGGCACCACCAAGGTCGTCGGCACCCTGCCCGTCTACAGCCACGACGAGGAAGGCCTGCAAGGCGTCGGCGTGGACCCGGGCTTCGCCACCAACCGCGCGATCTACCTCTACTACGCGCCCAAGCTGTCCACGCCCACCGGCGACGCGCCCGCGACCGGCACCGCGAGCACGTGGGAGACCTGGCGCGGCGTCAACCGGCTGTCCCGGTTCACCCTCAACGCCGACTGGACGCTGAACACGGCCAGCGAACGCACCGTGCTCGACGTCCCCGCCGACCGCGGCATGTGCTGCCACGTCGGCGGCGACATCGACTTCGACGCCGCCGGCAACCTCTACCTGTCCACCGGCGACGACACCAACCCGTTCCAGTCCAGCGGCTACAGCCCGATCGACGAGCGCGCCGACCGAAACCCCGCCTTCGACGCCCAGCGCACCTCCGCCAACACCAACGACCTCCGGGGCAAGGTGCTGCGGATCAAGGTCGGCGCGGACGGCTCCTACACCGTGCCCGGCGGCAACCTGTTCGCCCCCGGCACCCCGAACACCCGTCCCGAGATCTACGCGATGGGCTTCCGCAACCCGTTCCGGATGACCGTCGACAAGGCGACCGGCGCGGTCCTCCTGGGCGACTACGGCCCCGACGCGGCGACCACGGACGCCAACCGCGGCCCGTCCGGCCAGGTCGAGTTCAACCGGATCACCTCGCCCGGCAACTACGGCTGGCCGTACTGCACCGGCACCAACACCAGCGCCGAGACCTACAACGAGTGGAACTTCGCCACCGGCGCCACCGGGCCGAAGTACAACTGCGGCAGCCCCGCCAACAACTCCTTCCGCAACACCGGCCGGTCCACCCTCCCGGCCGCGCGCCCGAGCTGGATCCGCTACGGCGGCGACGCCGGGTCGCCCCCGGAGTTCGGCTCGGGCTCGGAGTCGCCCATGGGCGGCCCGGTCTACCGCTACGACCCCGCCTCCACCTCGACGGTCAAGTTCCCGCAGTCGTTCGACGGGCACTTCATGGCCGCCGAGTACGGCCGCCGCTGGATCAAGGACATCGCGGTCAACGCCGACGGGTCCGCGGGCGCGATCGAGGCGATGCCGTGGTCGGGCACCCAGATCATCGACCTGGCGTTCGGCCCGGACGGCGCGTTGTACGTGCTGGACTACGGCACCGGCTACTTCAACGGCGACCACAACTCCGCGCTCTACCGCATCGAGTACATCGCCGGCACCAACCGCGGCCCCACCGCCCGCGCCGCGGCGAACGTCACCTCGGGGCACGCGCCGCTGGCCGTGGCGTTCTCCTCCGCCGGGTCCAGCGACCCGGAGGGCACGCCGCTGACCTACCGCTGGGACTTCGGTGACGGCACCTCCAGCACGGCGGCCAACCCGGCGCACACCTACACCGCCAACGGCGCCTACACCGCGACCCTGACCGTCACCGACGCCGGCGGCGCGACCGCGTCGGCCGGCGTCTACGTCACGGTCGGCAACACCGCGCCCAAGGTGACGATCGAGCTGCCCGTCAACGGCGTGCCGTTCTCCTACGGCGACACGATCCCCTTCCGCATCACCGTCACCGACCCCGAGGACGGCGCGATCGACTGCAACCGGGTCAAGATGACCTACGGCATCGGGCACGACAACCACGGCCACGTCATCACCACCCGCACCGGCTGCACGGGCTCGATCACCGTGGCCGCCGACGGCGAGCACGACGAGGCCGCGAACGTGTTCGGCGTGTGGGACGCCGAGTACACCGACCTGGGCGCCAACGGCCAGCCCGCGCTGACCACGCACGCCAAGAGCGTCACCCAGCCCCGGCACCGCCAGGCCGAGCACTTCACCACGTCCTCGGGCATCGCCCGGATCGCCAAGTCGCAGGCCGAGGGCGGCTACACGGTCGGCGACGTCCACAACGGCGACTGGGTGTCGTTCACCCCGTACGCGCTGGGCGACGTCCGCGGGTTCGCGGCACGCGTGTCCTCCGGCGGGGTCGGCGGCACGCTCCAGCTCCGCGCCGGTTCCCCCACGGGCACGGTCCTCGGGTCGGTGGCGGTGCCGGTGACCGGCGGGTGGGAGACGTTCACGACGGTCAGCGGGAGCGTCACGAGCCCGCCGACCGGCACCACCGCGCTGTACCTGACGTTCAGCGGTGGCGCGGGCGCGTTGTTCGACGTGGACTCCTTCACGCTCAACGGCCCCACCGGTCCGGTCGTCGGGCCCGGGGGCAAGTGCGTGGACGTCTCCGGCGCGGCCACCGCGGACGGCACGAAGGTCCAGCTGTGGACGTGCAACGGCACGGGCGCGCAGCGCTGGCAGCGGGCCGGGCAGACGTGGCAGGCGCTGGGCAAGTGCCTGGACGTGTCCGGCGCGGGCACGGCCGACGGCACGAAGGTGCAGCTGTGGACGTGCAACGGGACCGGGGCCCAGAACTGGGTGGCCGGCGCGAACGGCGCGCTGGTGAACCCGAACTCCGGCAAGTGCCTGGACGCGTCCGGCGGCGGCACCGCCGACGGCACCCAACTGATCATCTGGACCTGCCACGGCGGCGCCAACCAGAGGTGGACGACCCCGTGAAAACGCATGCTGTGAAAGCACTCCTGACGGCCGCGCTCCTGGCGGTGGCCGTGCCCGTGCCCGCGTCGGCCGTCACCTACGACGTCCTGGTGTTCTCCAAGACGGCCGGGTTCCGGCACGACTCCATCCCCGCCGGCGTCCAGGCGATCAAGGACCTGGGCGCCGCCAACGGGTTCACCATCACCGCGACCGAGGACGCCGCGGTGTTCACCGACGGGACGCTGGGCCGGTACGAGGCCGTGGTGTTCCTCAACACGACCGGGGACGTGCTCAACGCGTCCCAGCAGACCGGGTTCGAGAACCACGTCAAGTCCGGGCGGGGGTTCGTCGGCGTGCACGCGGCGGCGGACACCGAGTACGACTGGCCGTTCTACGGCGAGCTGGTCGGCGGGTACTTCCACTCCCACCCCGCGATCCAGCAGGCCCCGGTGAAGGTGGAGAACCGCGCCACCGCCGCCACCGCCCACCTGCCGGCGACCTGGACGCGCACCGACGAGTGGTACAACTACCGCACCAACCCCAGGTCGAGCGCCCGCGTCCTGGCCACGCTCGACGAAAGCGGTTACACGGGCGGCAACATGGGCGCCGACCATCCGCACGTCTGGTGCAAGACCCACCAGGGCGGCCGGAGCTTCTACGTGGGCGGCGGGCACACGGCGTCCTCCTACGCCGAACCGGCGTTCAAGGGCCTGTTGCTGGGCGGTATCCGGTACGCCGCGGGCCAGACGCGGATGGACTGCCGTCCGGAGAGCGGCTACACCAGGCTGTTCGCCGGGGCGGTCGACGGGTGGTCGCAGGCCGGCCCGGGCGGGTTCACCACCACCGACGCGACGTTGACCAGCTTCGGCGGGCTGGGCCTGTTCTGGTACAGCGGGCGGCAGTTCACGTCGTACTCGCTCAAGCTGGACTGGCGGATGGCCGGCGACGACAACTCCGGCGTGTTCCTCGGGTTCCCGCCCTCGACCGACCCGTGGTCGGCGGTGGACAACGGCTACGAGGTCCAGATCGACGCCACCGACAGCCCCGACCGGACCACCGGCGCGGTCTACGGCTTCAAGTCCCCGGACGTGGCGGCGCGGGACGCGGCGCTGAACCCGCCCGGCGAGTGGAACGCCTTCGAGCTGCTCGTGGAGGGCGAACGGCTCCGCGTGTACCTCAACGGCGTGCTGGTCAACGACTTCACCAACACGGACCCGAACCGGTCGTTGGCCGGTCACATCGGCCTGCAGAACCACGGCGACGGCGACGAGGTGTCGTTCCGCGACGTCCGGGTGCGCGAGCTGGACCGGACCGTGCAGGCGGAGTCGTTCAGCCAGGCGAGCGGGGTGCAGGCGTTCGCGAAGGCGGGCGCGCACAACGGCCAGACGTTGGGGTTCGTCGACCCGGGCGACTGGGCCGCGTACGACGACGTGGACCTGACCGGCGCGGGCGTCTTCCAGGCCCGGGTGGTGTCCGGCGGGCCGGGCGGGACGATCGAGGTCCGCACGGGTTCGGCCACCGGTCCGGTGCTGGGCCGGGTGGCCGTGCCGAACACGGGGGGCTGGACCACGTTCGCGGACGTGCGGACCGCGTTGGGCGGGGCGCCGTCCGGCCGGCACCGGCTGTACCTGACCTTCACCGGGAGCGGCACGGGCCTGTTCGACGTGGACGACTTCGCGGTGGCGCCGGGAACGGCCGGGTCGGGCCCGATCGTCGGGGCCGGCGGCAAGTGCGTGGACGTCGCGGGTGGCGCGACCGCGGACGGCACGAAGGTGCAATTGTGGACGTGCAACGGGTCGGCGGCGCAGACGTGGACGCGGTCGGGCCAGACCTGGCGAGCGCTGGGCAAGTGCCTGGACGTGTCCGGCGCGGGCACGGCCGACGGCACGAAGGTGCAGCTGTGGTCGTGCAACGGGTCGGGCGCGCAGAACTGGACCGTCGGGGCCGGCGGTGCGCTGGTGAACCCGAACTCGGGCAAGTGCCTGGACGCCTCGGGCGGGTCCACGGCCGACGGCACGCAGCTGCTCGTCTGGACCTGCCACGGCGGCGCCAACCAGAGGTGGACGGTTCCGGCGTGAGCACAGGCCCTTCCCCGGGTCGGACGGCCCGGGGAAGGGCCTGGCGCCGGTCGCCGCCTCCCCCTCGCACCCGGCGACCCGGCACCCACTCTGCCCGCTGACGCCTGAAGTCCCGCTGTAGCGACCTGAAGGCGGTTTCAGGTGCCGTGACCGCTCTTGCGGCAAGGTGGGGCGGGTGCGGGTTCTGGTGGTCGAGGACGATCGGCGGTTGGCCGAGTTGCTGGTGCGCGGGCTGGCGGCCGAGGGGTTCGTCGTGGAGGTCGAGCGCGACGGGCGCGGCGGGTTGTGGCGGGCGCGTGAGCGGTCCTACGACGTGATCGTGCTGGACATCATGCTGCCCGGGTTGAACGGCTACCGGGTGTGCGCGGAGCTGCGCGCGGCCGGCGTGTGGACGCCGATCCTCATGCTCACGGCCAAGGACGGCGAGTGGGACGAGGCCGAGGGGCTCGACACCGGCGCCGACGACTACCTGACCAAGCCGTTCTCCTACCTGGTCCTGGTCGCCCGGCTGCGGGCGCTGGTCCGGCGCGGCGCGCCCGCGCGGCCGGCCGTGCTGACCGCCGGGGACCTCGAACTCGACCCGGCCACGCGGACCTGCCGGCGGCGCGGGGAGGTGGTGGCGTTGACCGCCAAGCAGTTCGCGGTGCTGGAGTTCCTGCTGCGGCGCGCCGGCCAGGTGGTGACCAAGACGGAGGTGCTGCACGGGGTGTGGGACGAGGAACGCGAACCCGACCCCAACCTGGTCGAGGTCTACATCAGCGCCCTGCGGCGCAAGATCGGCGCGGACACCATCACGACCGTGCGCGGCGTCGGCTACCAGGTGTCCGCGAAGGACGGCGACCGGTGACGCGCGGGAGGTTGCGGGTCTGGGTGACCGTCGTGGCCACGGTCGTGGTCGCGGTGCCGCTGGCGGCGATGGCGGTGTTCGCGGCGGTGTTCCTGCGGGCCGAGGCGATGCGGTTCGACAGCTCGCCGGCCAAGTTCAGCGTCGTCTGCGTGACCGGGCGGCTGACGGCCGACGTGGTCGGGGACATCGCGTTCGGCGAGCGGTGCGAGGGCAACGGGCACGACACCGCGACACCGGCCACCCGGATCGGCGACGTGGTGGTGCCGGGGGTGGCCGACGCCGACAAGGTCGTGCGCTGCGAGGCCCACTACAGCTCCTCCGCCGAGATCCCGGAACTGTCGCTGTGGCCGTTCACCGACCCCGACAGCGTCGCGTTCACCCACGTCACCGACACCGGGGACCGCTACCCGGCGACCGCGACCACCCCGCTGGGCCGCGTCCAGCGGGCGAGCCTCGCCCGCGCCCAGACCACCCTGAACGACCGGGTGCTGCTGCTGGTGGGCGGCGCGGCGGCGTTGACCGGCCTGTTCGGCGCGGTCGTCTGGTCGGCCACCGGCCGGGTGCTGCGCCCGGTCGAGGCGATCCGCCGCGAGGTCGCCCACATCACCGAGCACGACCTGACCCGCCGGGTGCCGGTGCCGCGCGCCCGCACCGAGTTCGCCCGCCTGGCGACCACCCTGAACGCGACCCTGGACCGCCTGCAGGCCGCGATCGAGGACAACCGCCGGTTCGTCGCCGACGCGTCCCACGAGCTGCGCAGCCCCATCGCGGCGCTGCGCGCGGAACTGGAGATCGCCACCGCCCACCCCGACCTGGCCGACTGGCGGCGGGTCGTGGACAGCGCGCTGGAGGACACCTACCGGCTGCAACAGCTGTCCACCGACCTGCTGCTGCTGGCCCGCCTCGACGCGCCGCCCCCGGTGCCGGCCGAGCCCGTCGACTTCACGGCCGTGGTGCGCTCCGCGTTGCCCCGCTCGGACCGCGTCCGGGTCGTCGCGGACCTGCCCGACGACCCGCTCCCGGTGGCCGGCCGCCCGGCCCTGCTCGCCCGGCTGCTGGGCAACCTGCTCGACAACGCCCTGCGCCACGCCGCCACCACCGTCACCGTGCGCCTGGCCCGGGAGGGCGACCGGGCCCGCCTCGACGTGCTGGACGACGGCCCCGGCATCCCCGCCGACCAGCGTGAGCACGTCTTCCGCCGGTTCACCCGCCTGGACGAGGCCCGCGCCCGCGACGACGGCGGCACCGGCCTGGGCCTGCCCATCGCCCGCCGCATCGCCGCCGCCCACCACGGGACGCTCGTCGCCCGGGAACACGAGGAGGGTGCCTGGTTCACCGCCCACCTGCCTTTGCGTCCGCGGCGGTGAAATCGCTGTCCTCCAGTCGGAACGGGGTGGTAGACAGCCGCGTGCACAACACCCTTGAGTTCGCCGATCTGCTGCGCCTGATCGACGAGCGGTCGGCCGCCTTCTGCGCCGCGGTCGCCGCCGCTCCCGGGCTGGGCGCGCCGGTGCCGACCTGCCCCGGGTGGACGTTGTTCGACCTGGTCCAGCACCTGGGCGCGGGCCGCCGCGCGTGGGCCGCGACGATCGCCGCGGGTCCCGCCGACGCCAAGGCCGTGCCGGCGGGCGCGCCTCCCGCGCCCCGGGAGCTGCCCGCGCTGCTGGACTGGATGGCCGACTCGACGCGGGCGCTGCTGGACGCGTTGCGCGAGTACGGCCCGGACCGCGAGTGCTGGACGTGGTGGAGCACGTCCCAGTCGCCGCGGACCAGCGGGGCGGCGGCGCGCCACCAGTTGCCGGAGATCGCCGTGCACACCTACGACGCCCAGGTGACGGCGGGCAACCCGCAGGCGTTGCCGACGGAGGTCGCGCTGGACGGTGTCGAGGACTTCCTGTTCACGTGCTGCGCGACGACGTCCCCGTGGCCGCACGAGCCGGCGGTGGTCGATTACCACACGACGGAAGGCCCTTCGTGGCGGCTGTGGCTCTCCGCGGCCGGCGCCCGTGCCGCCCGCCTGGCCGCCGACGCCCCGCCGGACGCCTCCGCCCGCGGCTCGGCCCACGAGTTGATCACGGTGCTGTACGGCCGCAACCCGGTGGACTCGCTGGAGCTGGAGGGCGACGTGCGCGTGTTCGACCGCTTGGTGGCGTGGGAGCCGGAGTAGAACCGATCAGGTTTCGAGAAGCTCCCCGCGGCCGCCGGCGCTTAGCGTTGGGGCCATGACGAACATCGCCTCCCTCACCCTGGACGTGGCCGACACCGAGGCCGCCGAACGCTTCTACACCGCCGCGTTCGGCCTGGACGTCCTCGACTTCCGTGCTTCCGACGCTACCGACGCGGTCGCGTCCGGTTTCCGCGGCTTCGTGTTGGCCCTGACGGTGTCCCAGCCGTCTACTGTGGACAGCTTTGTGGACTCCGCCGTGGCCGCGGGCGCCACGGTGCTCAAGCCGGCCGCGAAGTCGTTGTGGGGCTACGGCGGTGTCGTGCAGGCCCCGGACGGGGCGATCTGGAAGGTGGCGACCTCGGCGAAGAAGGACACGGGGCCCGCGGCGCGGGAGGTCGACGAGGTCGTGTTGTTGCTGGGGGTCGCGGACGTGGTGGCGGCGAAGAAGTTCTACGCGGGCCGGGGTCTGACGGTCGGCAAGAGCTTCGGCCGGATGTACGTGGAGTTCGCCACCGGCCCGGTCAAGCTCGCCCTGTACCGGCGGCGCGCCCTGGCCAAGGACGTCGGTGTCGCTCCCGAGGGCGACGGTTCGCACGGCCTCGCGATCGGCGGCGACCTGCCTGCCTTCACCGACCTCGACGGGTTCGCCTGGACGACCTCGACCCGCGCCGCCGCGGCCTGGGAGAGGCAGGCCGGCCCGCGCCCGCGAAGCCCCCACCGCGGGGGTCAGCGGGTGGTGGTGGAGTGAGCGGTGGGTTCGCCCTGCAGGCGGGCCTGGACCTCGTCCGCCGCCGGGTGGTTCAGGTCGGTCAGGATGGTCATGGCCCGTCGCCAGTTCTCCCGGGCCGTGCGGGCTTCGCCGTGGTGGGCGTTCAGGTCGCCCAGGTGGATCAGGCTCACCGACTCGTAGTAGCGGTCGCCCAGTTCGCGGTACAGGCGGATCGCGGCCTGGTAGCAGATCGTCGCCTGGCGGTGGTTGCCCAGGTGGTGGTGGGCGTAGCCCAGCGTGTCCCAGGTGGCGGCCTCGCCGTCCCGGTCGTTGATCCGGCGGTGCAGGACCATCGCCTCCTGGCAGTGGACCAGGGTCTGGCGGTAGTCGCCCACCAGGGCGTAGCACCAGCCGACCGTGTTCAGGGCGTTGGCGTGCCCCACCCCCTGGTCGTCGAGGCCGCGGTGGATGGTCAGCGAGTGCAGGGCGTGGGTCAGGGCCTCGGCGTGGTTCTGCGTCTGCTCCAGCAGCAGGGCCAGGTTGGTGTGCGTCTTGGCCTGCCCGCCCTGGTCCTCCACCTGGTGGTACAGCTCCAGCGCGCGGTTGTAGTGCTCGTACGCCTCGTCCACCTGGCCCAGGCGGGCGTGGGCGCGGCCCAGGTTGCGGTGGGCGTCGGCCTCCAGGGCGCGGTCGCCCAGGTGGCCGGCGGCGGTCAACGCCGTGCGCTGGCAGCGGATCCAGTCCTCCCAGTGGCCGTGGCGGTCCAGGAAGCCCGACGTGATCCAGGCCAGGTGCGCGGCGTGGCGGTGGTGGCCCCGGCGGGCGGCGTGGTCGGCGGCCGCCAGCAGGGACCGGTGTTCGGCGGTGAACCACGTGGTGGCGGACGCGTAGTCCGGGACCGGCTCCGGCTGGACGCCCGGGTGGGGTGGGGACGGGTCGATGGCGGCGCGCTGCGGGTTGAGCAGGGTGGCGGCGGTCAGGCCGGTGTGCAGGTAGTGGTCCAGGACGCGCAGGGTCGCCGCCCGGTGTTCGGGCTCGTCGGCACCGGCCAGCTCGGCGGCGTGGGCGCGTAGCAGGTCGTGGCAGGTGAAGCGGCCCGGGCTCCGTTCCACGACCAGGTACGCGTCGGCCAACTCCGTGAGCGAAGACCTGGTCTCGGGTAACGGCAAGGCGGCCAGGCTGGCGGCGGAGGCCGTGCTGACGTCGGGGCCCGGGTGCGCGGCCAGCAGGCGGAACAGGCGGGCCGCGGCCGGGGTCAACGCCCGGGTGGACCACGAGAACACGCTGCGCAGGTCGGCTCGGGCGTCCCGGCCGGAGAGGGCGTCCAGGCCCGCGCGCAGTTCGGCGGCGAAGCTCGCCAGCGGGAAACCCGGGCGGATCGCCGCGCGGGCCGCGACCACCGCCAGGGCCAGCGGCAGCCGGGCGCAGCGCTCGATGATCTCGGCCACCGCCGCCGGCTCGGCGGCGGTCCGGCGCGGGCCCAGGCGGCGCGACAGCAACCGGTGCGCCTCGGCGTGGCTCAGCACGTCCACCAGGACCGGGTGCGCGCCCTCGTTGACGATCAAGCCGGACAACGGGGTCCGGCTGGTCACCAGCACCATGCACCGCCCGCCGCCGGGCAGCAGCGGGCGGACCTGGTCGGCGTCGCGGGCGTTGTCCAGCAGCACCAGCACGCGCCGCCCCGCCAACCGGCTGCGGTACAGGGCCGACTGCGCCTCGACGCCGGACGGGACGCGCTCGGGGGTCAGGCCGTCGGCGACGAGGAACCCGCGCAACGCCTCCGACGGCCGCACCGCCGCACCGCTCGGGTCGAACCCGCGCAGGTCCACGTACAGCTGCCCGTCGGGGAAGTGGTGCGCCGCCCGGTGCGCCCAGTGCACGGCCAGCGACGTCTTGCCCACCCCGGCCGGTCCGGAGATCGCGGCGATCGTGGTGGCCCCGCCCTCGTCGGAGCGCAGGCCGTCCAGGCGGCGCAGCTGCGCCTCGCGGCCGGTGAAGCCCGCGATGGCGGCGGGCAGTTGGCGCGGGCCGGTGGGCGGGTGACCGGGCGCGCGGCCGGTGGCGGCGGCGGTGAGCAGGTCGGCCTCGGCCGGGTCCAGCCCGAGCGCCTCGATCAGCAGGCGCACCGACGCGCTGCGCGGCCGGCGCAGGTCGCCGTTCTCCAACCGGCGGATCGTCCGGACGTTCAGGCCCGCCCGGGCGGCGAGTTCCTCCTGGGTGAGCAGGGCGCGGTCCCGCCACTCGCGCACGAGCGCGCCCACCCGGTCGTCGGACATCAGCCCCCCGAGAGTGTCCGGTCAATGTCCGGTCGCGGACCTGTCCACCCCTCCGCGGCCCCGGCAGAGTCTAGTGACGCGACCCGTGGATCACGCGGGAAATCGAATGGGGGACAGGTGACCGCTCTCATTGGTCTCGACGAGGCCGAACAACTGGGGATCGAGGAGGTGCACGAGCTTTACCGCGCGCACATCAACAAGAGCCAGGTCCGGTTGATGACCTCGTTCGGCTTCGGCCGGGAACTGGTCGACCACGCGGAAGGCGCTTACCTGCACACCCGGGACGGGCGCAGGGTCCTGGACTTCACCGGCGGCGTCGGCGTGCTCAACCACGGGCACAACCACCCGCGCATCCTGGCCGCCCGGAGGCGTTTCCAGGAACGCAAGCGCATGGAGGTGCACAAGACGTACTTCTCGCCCTACCTCGCCGCGCTGGGCCACAACCTCGCGGCGGTCCTGCCCGGTGATCTGAACCGATCCTTCCTGCCGAACTCCGGCGCGGAGGCGGTCGAGGGCGCGGTCAAGCTGGCCTACAAGTACCACGGGGGCCGGCGCAAGCAGATATTACGCGCGGACAACAGTTTTCACGGAAAACTTCTCGGTTCGGGAGGCCTCACCGGGAGCGCGCAGAACCGCTTCGAGTTCCCCACCATTCCCGGTATCCGCACGTTCGCCTACGACGACCTGGACTCGGTGCGCAAGGTCCTCGCCGAAGCCAGGGACGCGCGCGGCCGAAGCGATGTCTACGCGTTGCTGGTCGAACCGTTCAGCGCGTCCACGATGCGCCGGTGTTCGGAGGAATTCCTGCGCGGGCTGCGCGACCTGTGCACCGCCGAGGACATCGTGCTGATCTTCGACGAGATCTACACCGGGTGGGGCAAGACGGGCAGCATGTTCTACTTCATGCGCCACGAAGGCCTGGTGCCCGACGTGGTCACCACGTCGAAGTCGTTCGGCGGCGGGAAATCGTCGATCTCGGCCTACATCGCGCGCGAACCGGTGTTCCGCAAGGCCTACGACAACATGTCCGACGCGATGACGCAAAGCACCAGCACGACTTACTACGGGTTCGGCGAGGAGACCGCTACGGCCATCGAGGCCGTCGCCATCGCCGTCGAGGACGACTACCCGGCCCGCGCCCGCGCGTTGGAGGCCGTGCTGGAGCCGGGCCTGGAGCGCGTCCGCAAGACCCACCCGGACCTCATCGCGGACGTGCGGGGCGCCGGCGCGCTGTTCGGCGTCTTCCTGGCCGGCGGGCCGAAGGTGCTCGACCTGGTGGGCAAGCTGCCGGCGGGCCTGGCCAAGGACCCGCTGATCCGCACGAAGATCATCACCGCGGCGGTCATCCACACCCTGTACCGCAAGCACGACATCTACACCTACAACACGCTCAACGGCCGCAGCCCGCTCGTGGTCAGCCCGCCCCTGGTGGCCGAACCGGAAGAGGCGGAGCGGTTCGTGGACGCCCTGGACGCCACCCTCGCCGAGGGCATGACCCGGCTGCTGGGCCGGTTCGTGCGGGAGCGGGTGACGTCGTGGTGACCATCGCCGTCACGGGGGCCGCCGGCGTGCTCGGCGCGCACCTCACCGAGCGCCTGCTGCGCGAGGGCCACCACGTCCGCGCGTTCGACCTGCGGCCGGTGGCCGCCCGGCCCGGCCTGGAGCCGTCCACCGGCGACATCCGCGACCCGCGCGCGCTCGCCGGGGCGTTCGGCGGGGTGGACGCCGTGGTGCACTGCGCCTCCGCGCTGCCCAGCTACCCGGCCGCCGACATCACCTCCATCGTCGTGGAGGGCACGACGACCGTGCTGGAGGCCGCACGGGCGGCGGCCGTGGCCCGGGTCGTGCACATCTCCTCGACCGCCGTCTACGGCCTGCCCCGCCGGGTGCCCACGCCCGAGGACCACCCGCACGAGCCCGTGGACACCTACAGCGCGGCGAAAGCGGCGGCCGAGGTGGTCGCCGAACGGTTCCGCGCCGAGGGCGTGTGCCTGCCGGTGCTGCGCCCCAAGACGTTCCTCGGGCCGGGCCGCATGGGGCTGTTCGACATGCTCTTCCAGTGGGCCGAGGAAGGCCGCGACTTCCCCGTGCTGGGCAAGGGGGACGTGCGCATCCAGATGCTGGCGCTGGACGACCTGGTGGACGCGGTCGTCACCGTGCTGGACGCCCCGGACGACGTCGCCTGCGACACCTACAACATCGGCGCGGCCGAGTTCGGCACGCTGCGCGAGGACTTCCAGGCCGTGCTCGACGCGGCCGGGCACGGCAAGCGGGTCGTGTCGGTGCCCAGCGGACCCGCCGTGGCGGTGCTGCGCGCGCTGGAGCGCACGAAGCTGTCGCCCGTCTACGGCCGGCTGGTCCACAAGCTGCTCGCGGACTCGTACGTCAGCGTGGACAAGGCCCGCGACCGGCTCGGCTTCCGCCCGCGGATGTCCAACCGCGCCGCCATCCTCCAGACCTACGACTGGTGGCGCGGCCGGCGGACCACCGCGCCGGGGACCGGCGGGCGGACCAGCCGCGACCCGTGGCGGCAGGGCGTGCTGGGGTTGGCGAAGGTGTTCTTCTGACATGGCGGCGCCCGAGTCGACCCGGCGGCGGTGGTGCCTCGGGACCCGGCTGGTGGTGGCCGCGACGGCGGTGTGGGCGGTGTTCCTGCTCCTGCACGTCCTGCTGGCCGGCCGCTGGTGGCCGTGGCTGGTCCTGGAGGCGACCCCGCCCCCGGCCCTGGTCGTCGTTCCCGCGCTGCTGCTGGTGGTCACGTGGTTCGCGCGGCCGGTCCGCCGCCGCCTCGCGGCCGTCCTGGGCGTCCTGCTGCTGGTCGGCGCGCACCTGGCCGGTTACGTGCCCCCGTGGTCGGGCAGCGTCGCCGCCGCGCCGGGCCGGGAGGTCGAGGTCTTCGCCTGGTCCACCGACTACTGGCAGATGTCCGACGACAAGGACGCCTTCTACGCCTACCTGCGCGAGCAGGACGCCGACGTCTACCTGTTGCAGGAATACCTGTACTGGGAGGGCGACAACCCGATCCGGATCGACGACACGGCCCGGCTGCGCGCGGAGTTCCCCGGCTACGAGCTGTCCGTGGACGGCGAGCTGCTGACGCTCACGCGGCTGCCCGTGGTCGCCACCCACCACCGACCCGACCCGGGCACCGACACCGGCTGGTACTGGCAGGGCACGAAGTCCCAGCGCACCGACCTGCGCGTGGGCGACCGCACGGTCTCCTTCTACAACGTGCACCTGCCGGTGCCGTTCCGGATCGGCGACCACCCGTTCAGCGCCCGCTTCCACCGGTTCCTGCACGACCAGGGCACCTGGCGGCTGCGCGAGCTGGAACGGCTGCGCGCGGACCTGGCGGGCAACCCGAACCCGGCGGTCGTGGCGGGCGACTTCAACTCGCCCTGGATGGAGCTGACCGGGATCGGCGGCGGCACGCGCGCGCACCACCCCGGGGACGGCGTGGCGTCCTCCCCGTCCTGGCCGGTCTCCGACTACCCGTTCCCGCGGCTGTGGCGGTTGGACTGGCTCTACACCTCCGGGGACCTGGCCGTCCCCGGCTACCGCTTCGGCGGCGGCGAGGCGTTCTCCGACCACGCGGCCCAGGAGGTCCGCGTCGTCGTCCCGCCCGCGCCGCGATGACTTCCGAGGAAGAGGAGCACCGTGTTGCAACCCGACAGGTTCGACGTGACGGTGATGCTCGACTACTACGCCCCTTACGTCTCCGGTCTGACCGAGTCCGCGCGGTTGACCGCCGAAGGGCTCGCCCGGCGCGGCTGGAAGGTCGCGGTGGTGTGCGCCCGGCACGACCCGGCGCTGCCGCGCCATGAGGTGCTCAACGGCGTCCACGTGTTCCGCGCTCCGGTGCTGGCGCGGGTCAGCCGCGGGTTCCTCAGCCCGCAGCTTCCGTTGCTGGCCAAGCGGCTCGCGGCCCGTTCGGACATCCTGCACGTGCACCTGCCCAACCCCGAAGCCGCGTTCGTGGCCGCGGGCCGGGGGAACGCCAAGCTGGTCGTGACCTACCACATCGACGCGTTCCTGCCCGAGGGCGTGGTCAACCGCTTCGGGCTGTGGCTGGTGGACCGGGTGTGCGCGGCGGCCGTGCGCAGGGCGGACCTGGTCATCACCAACAGCGAGGAGCAGGCCCGGGGCTCGCGGATCTGGCCGACGATCCGCCGCCGCGCCCTGCTGCCGATCCCGTCCCCGTGCCTGGACCGCACCGGCGGCACGCCGCGGCTGCGCGACGGCGACGGCCTGCACGTCGGGTTCATGGGCCGGATCACCGTGGAGAAGGGCATCGAGTACCTGATCCGGGCGTTCCGGTCCATCCCGGACCCGGACGCGCGGCTGCTGGTCGCCGGGGACTGCACGTCCGTGGCCGGCGGCAGCAACATCGCGCAACTGCGGGACGAAGCCGGTGACGACCGCCGGATCCGGTTCACCGGGTTGTTGCGCGGCGACGAGGTGCGGGACTTCTACGCGTCCATCGACGTGTTCGCGCTGCCGTCGATCGCCGAGTCGTTCGGGATCGTACAGGTGGAGGCGATGATGACCGGGGTCCCGCCGGTGACCACCGCGATCCCCGGGGCCGACCACCCCGTGCTGGCCACGGGGTTCGGGAAGCTGGTGCCGCCGCGCGACCCGGTGGCGTTGCGCGCGGCCGTGCTGGAGATGGCGCGGCTGCCCGCCGAGGACCGGGAGGCGGGACGCGAGGCCGCGACGAAGCTGTTCGGCGGCGAGACCTCCCTGGACGCGCACGAAGAGGCGTTCGCGCGGCTGCGGGGGCGGCCGTGATGGGGCTCAGCGGCGAAGACCTCGCGGCCGGCCACCGGACGCCGGCCCTGGTGGTGCCCGCGCGGTCGCGATTACCGGCGCTGGCGTTGTTGCGGCCACGGCAATGGGTGAAGAACATCTTCGTGCTCATCGTGCCGCTGGCGGTGGACCCGGTGGCGTTGTGGGCGCACCTGGTGCCCGCACTGTCCACAATGGTCACCTTCACCGCCGCTTCGGCGGCCGTGTACGTGCTGAACGACTGGCTCGACCGCGAGAAGGACCGGCTGCACCCGGTCAAGCGGCACCGGCCGGTCGCCAGCGGCCGGGTCGGGCCGGTGCGGGCCGCGCTGCTGGGGTCCGGGTGCCTCGCGGCGCTGGTGGGGTGCGGGGCGCTGCTGCCGCCGCCGGTGCAGGCGGCGGTCGCCGGGTACGCCGTGCTGAACCTGGCCTATTGCCTGCGGTTGAAGCACTACCCGCTGGTGGACGTGAGCGCGGTGGCCCTGGGGTTCGTGTTGCGCGCGGTGGCGGGGTGCCTGGTGGTGGCCGCGCCGTTCAACCCGGCCCTGATCCTCTGCGTGTACTTCACGTGCCTGCTGATGTCGTTGGGCAAGCGGCGGCACGAGCTGGCCGGGTTGCGGGGGCGCGCAGCGGCGCAACGGCCCGCCCTGACCGGGTATTCGGTGCCGCTGCTGGACCAGCTCATCGCCGTGCTGCTGGCGGCGACCCTGGTGTCCTACGAGATGTTCGTGCTGTCCGGGCCGCAACCGGGGGCGGCGGTGCTCGCGGTGGTGACGGTGCCGTTCGTGGTGTTCGCGTTGTGCCGGTACGCCTACCTGCTGGCGGAGCACCGGGGTGGTGAGCCCGGCAGGGACGTGCTCACCGACGTGCCGTTGGTGGTCAACGCGGTGCTGTGGTTGGCCTGTCTGGCTCTGGGGAGGCTGCTGTGAAGGTGGTGGTGGTCGCCACGGGCGCGCCGCCCGATCCGCTCGGCGGGATCGGGACGTACGTGGAAGGGCTGCTCGGGGGGATGGCCTCGGCGGACGCGGAGGTGCACCTGGTCGGGGCGTCCCGGCACCGCGACCTGCCCTTGGTGTCGCGGGACGGTCGGGTGACGGTCCGGCGGGTGCCCACCGGGTTGCCGGGGTCGCGGTGGGGGATGGCGGTCGCGGTCGCACGGCTCAACCTCGCCGGTGTGGCGGAGGTCTGGCGGCTGCGGAAGGCGGTGGACGTCGTCGCGGTGCACGACTGGATGTGCGCGCCCGCCGGGCTGGTCTGCGCGGTGTTGCTGCGCGTCCCGGTCTGCTACCACGTGCACTCCGCCGAGACCTTCCACGGCGACGGGAGCCGGGGGCCGGTCGCCGCGCTCGGGCGGCTGCTCAACCGGGCGTTGAGCCGGTGCGCCCGGCTGGTCGTGGTCCCGTCGGCGGAGACGGTGGCCGCCGTGCCGCACCTGGCCGGCCGTGACGACGTGGCCGTGGTGTCGCACGGCGCGGGCAAGGCGTGGCGGATGGCGTGCCCGGACGACGACGAGCGGGCCGTGGTGCGGGACAAGGTCCGGGCGCTGTACGGGGTCGGGGAGGGGCGGCGGCTGGTCGTGTACGCCGGTCGGTACGCGGCGCACAAGGGCGTGCTCGACCTGCTGGACGCGTTCCGGCGGGTGCTGGACGACGGCGTGGACGCGACCCTGGTGCTGGCCGGGTCCGGGTGGCCGGACACGGTGTTCGACGACCGGGTGCACGACCGGGTGCGGCGGCTGGGCCTGGACGACCGGGTGCACGTGCTCGGGCGGTTCCTGGACACCGACGACCTGCGGGACCACCTCGTCGCCGCCGACGCGTGCGTGTTCCCCTCGACCTACGAGCCGTTCGGGTTCGTGGCGCTGGAGGCGATGGCGCTGCGGGCCCGGACCGTCGTGGGACCCGGGTTCGACCCGGACGTCGTGGGCAGCGCGGAGGGGGCGTGCCTGCGCACGGCGACCGTCGAGCCGGGGGAGTTGGCGGGGGCGATCGTCCGGGCGTTCGAGGAGGACCCGGGCGACCGGGGCCGGCGGTACGTCCTGGCCCACCACTCCTGGGAGGCGGCGGCTGCCCGCACGCTGCGGGCCTACGCCGGGGCGGTCGGCCGGTGACCGTCCTGGTCCGAGCCCGGTCGTGGACCCCGGCGCTGGTGTCCGCCGGCGCGAGCGTGCTGGTGACCGCGGCCAGTCTGCTCATCGCCCGGCACGACGGGTTCGCGGTGTTCGGCGAGTTCGTGGCCGTGCAGGCGGTCGGCGTGGTCCTCGGCATCCCGATGCTGTGGGGCGTGCACGTCGGCGCGAGCCGCGCCATCGCGGCCGGGTCCGACGCGGGCGTGGTCGTGGGGACGGCGGTGGCCGTGGTCCTGGCGGCCTGCGTGCTGACGGCCGGGGCGTACCTCGCGGTGGTGGCGGTGGTGGGCGCGGCTGCGCCGCTGTGGCACGCCGCGGGGCTCGGGGCGTCGGCGGCGGTGATGACGCTGGCGGAGTCGCTGCTGCGGATCCGGGGGCGGCAGGCGCTGGCGTCCGGGCTGCGGCTGGGGTACGGCGCGGCGTACCTCGCCGCGGTGCTCGTGGTCGCGGGACAGGGGAGTCCCGCGCTCTACTCGGTGTTGATCATGTGTGGCAACACCGCCTGTGCGGCGCTGATGATGGCCGGTCTGGGCTGTGCGCCCAAACGCGGGGACGCGGGCCTGGCCCGGACGTTCCTGCGCGAGGGGTGGGCGTACAGCACGGGCCAGTCGCTGCTGGCGCTGCTGTTCGGGTTCGACGTGATCCTGCTGGCGCAGGCGGCCGGCCCGGCGGCGGTCGGCGTCTACGCCCTGTACGTCGGCGCCTGCCGCCGGGTCGTCGGGGTGCTGTTCACCGACTCGCTGGCGTCGGTGCTGATCTCGCGGCTGGCCCGGCGCGACGCCGCGACCGGCCGGCGGGCCGTGCTCGGGCACGCGCCCCGCCTGGTCGCGGCGTCGGTGCTCGGGGCGTCGGCGCTGGTCGTCGTCGGCCTGGCCGCCGCGGACGCGCTGGAGCACCTGGTCGTCGGATGGCTGGTGCTCACGGCCGTCGGGTGCACCGCGCACGCGGTGGTGATCGTGGTGTTCTGCGTCTTCACCGTGCAGCCGGACCTGGGGCTGGCCCGGGTCCGCCGGGCGTTGGCCGTGGCCTTCGCGCCCGGACTGGGCGTGCAGGCGGCGGGGGCCGTCCTGGCCGGCGCGCCGGGCATGATCGCCGCCTTCGCCGCGGTCAACACCGTGCTGGCGTGGTGGTTCCTGGCGGTGCTCCGCCGCTCGCCGATCGCTTCTACCACAAGGGGAAACCGATGATGTCACCACAGCTCAAGCTGCTGCCCAGGGCGGGGCTGACGCCCACCAGCGACGTGGACCACCCGCAGTGGAACCACCTGCCGGTGCTGCGCGCGGTCCAGCGGCGGCGGTTCCGGATCGTCGTGGACCTGCTCGGCGGCACGCGCTTCGGGCGGCTGCTGGAGATCGGGTACGGCAGCGGGGTGTTCCTGCCGGAACTGGCCCGGCACTGCGACGAGCTGCACGGCGTGGACCCGCACCCGATGCGCGAGCGGGTGGCGGCGAACCTGGCGCGGCACGGCGTGGTCGCGTCCCTGGCGACCGCCGGCGTCGAGTCGTTGCCCTACGACGACGGGTACTTCGACTGCCTGGTGTCGGTGAGCACGCTGGAGTACGTGCCCGACATCGACGCGGCGTGCCGGGAGATGCGGCGGGTGCTGCGGCCCGGCGGCACGCTGGTCGTGTGCACGCCGGGCGCGACCTCGGTGTGGGACCTGCCGCTGCGGCTGCTCACCCGGCAGGGCCCCGGCCAGTACGGCGACCGGCGGCAGACGCTGCAACCCGCGCTGCGCAGCCGGTTCCGGGTGGTCGGGGAGGTCCGCGTGCCCAACGCCGGCGGCAGCGCCCTGCGGCTCTACACCGGGCTGCGGTTGCGCAACGGGTGAGGCCCCGTGGGGGCGGGACGCGGCCCGCCCCCACGGCCGCCGGATCAGGTCGTCCTGCCGCCCAGCAACGCGCTGGTGAGCGACTGGCGCTGGTCGGTCATCTCACGGGCGATGTCGAGCAGTTCGTCACCCACCACCGGGACGGCCGAACCGTCGCGCCGCACCGCTTCCAGGACCGCCCGGCGCAGGAGTTCCTTGATGAAGCTCGCCGTCACGCCCTCGGTCGCCTCGACCACCGGGGCGAGGTCGGCGCGCAGGTCCACGTCCCGGCCGTAGAGGCGGAGCAGCCGCGACCGGCCCTCCGCGTCCGGTCGGGGCACCTCCACCGCCAGGTCCACGCGGCCGGGGCGGTCGGTCAGCGCCCGTTCCAGCTCGTCCGCCCGGTTGGTGGTGAGGACGAACGTGACGTCCGCGTCCGCGCCCACCCCGTCCATCGTGTCCAGCAGGGCGAACAGCAGCGGGGACGAGCCGGTCGGGCCGTGGCCGCGTTCCATGGCGATCAGGTCCACGTCCTCGATGACGACCATCGACGGTTGCAGCCGCCGGGCCAGGGCGGCGGCCTGGTTGAGGAAGCGCATCGCCGGGCCGGTCAGCAGGATCACCGTGCACTCGCGCAGCCGGCTCATCAGGTAGCGCACGGTGTGGGTCTTGCCGGTGCCCGGCGGGCCGTGCAGGAGCAGGCCGCGCTTGAGGTGCTGACCGGCGGCGAGCAGCTGCTCCGAGTGCTCGGCGATGCCGACCACGTGCCGCTCGATCGAGTCGAGCAGGCCCTCGGGCAGCACCACGTCGTCGGGGCCGAGGGCGGGCCGCGGCAGGAACGTCACCAGGTCGTTGCCCCGGTGCTCGCTCACCCCGAACGCGAGCACCTGGCCGCGCAGCGCGTTGTGCTCCCGCATCAGCCGCTCGACCTCGACGCCGGTGGCGCGGGCGGCGGCCCGGTCGGCGGCCAGGACCTCCAGCTTGCACGCCGGCGGCCCGTACTCGTTGTAGCCGCGGATGCCCACCAACACCGGGGTGCCGTCGGGCGCGCGGGTCGGCGCGAGGCCGAGCTGGACGACGTCCACGCTCTCGTCGGGCCCGACCGCGGTGGTCGCGAACTCCGCCGCCCCGAGGTCGTAGACCTTCTGGTGCCGGGCCGAGACGAGCATGTCCACGATGTCCTCGTGCCCCCGCTGCTGCCCGCTGATCCCGAACCACTCGGGGTCCGGGGTGTGGTCGCCGAGATACGCCTCCACGCCGCGGTGCAGGTTGACGTGCTCCCACACCTCGAACCGGCTGACCACCGACACGACCTCGCCCATGTCGCACCCGAGGTGTTCGAGGACCTTGGCGATCAGCGGCGGTGGTCGGTCGTCGGCCTCGACCAGCCCGTCGGCGAGGGCGAGCAGCCGCCGCAACCCCAGGGCCAGCGCTTTCACATCTTCGGGATTCACATCCCCCATGTCCTCCACGAGCGTGAGTCTCTTGCGTCGAACGGTCGAGGTGCATCCGGGAAGACCCCGAGACACCCCCGGTTCCCTGGTGCGTCACCGCCACGGGGCTCCCCGGCCCAAGGGCCGATTCCCGCCGGCCGCGGGCCGTCGCGGACGTCGAGACTGGTGCCCGTGACCTCGGAAATCCCCCTCCACCAGCCCATCGAGCCCGGCATCCTGTACTTCGGCACGCCCGTCATCCTGGTCTCCACCGACAACGAGGACGGCACGCCCAACCTCGCCCCCATCTCCTCCGCCTTCTGGCTCGGCTGGCGGGCGGTCCTGGGCATCGGGGCCAGGGCGCACACCGCGCGCAACCTCCTGCGCACCGGCGAAGCCGTGCTCAACCTGCCCTCCGACCGGTTGGCGGCCCACGTGGACCGGCTCGCCCTGACCACCGGGGCCGACCCGGTGCCGCCGGGCAAGGTCGAGCGCGGGTACTCCCACGTGGCCGACAAGTTCGCGCGGGCCGGGTTCACGGCGGTGGCGTCGGAGACCGTCGGGCCGCCGCGGGTGGCGGAGTGCCCGGTGGCCATGGAGGTCGTGGTCGAGGCGGTGCACCCGGTGGCCGACCGCGACGAGCGGCAGCGCGGGTCGATCCTGGCCGTCGAGGTGCGGGTGCAGCGGGTGTTCGTGCACGACGACATCAGGGCGCCGGGGTCGGCGGACCGCATCGACCCCGACCGCTGGCGCCCGCTGATCATGAGCTTCCAGAAGTTCTACGGGCTCGGCCCGCAGGTGCACCCGTCCACGCTGGCCCGGATCCCGGAACGGCTCTACCGGGGACCGGACATCGAGCGCGCCCGGAGCGTGCCGGCCCGCGCGTGAACCTCAGCAGGCGCAGTCGGCCGCGGTGTCGTTGCGGCGTTCCAACAGGACGGTGTCGCGCCACACGCCGTGGTGCTGGGCGATGCGTTCGCGCACGCCCACCGTGCGGAAGCCGGCCGCGTGGTGCAGGGCGATGCTGGCCCGGTTCTCCGGGAAGACCGCCGTCTGCAGCGTCCACAGCCCCGCCTGGTCGGCGGCGGTGACCTGCTTGTGCAGCAACGACTTCCCGACACCGCGACCGCGCGCGCCGTCGCCCACGTAGACCGACGTCTCCGCCACGCCCGCGTAGCACTCCCGGGCGGAGACCGGGGTGGCCGCCGCCCAGCCGACCACCTCGCCGTCGATCTCGGCGACCCAGCGGTGGTCCGGGAGCCACTTGGCGTCCAGGGTGCGGCGGCTCGGGGTCTCGGTCTCGAACGTGGCGTTGCGGGTGGCGATGCCCTCGCCGTAGATGCGGCGGACGTCGGTCCAGTCGTCCTCGGTCATCGCGCGGACGGTGACGTCGGCGGGCAGGTCGCTCGGGCAGCACGGTCGGGTGACGACGGTGCCCATGACGGCGTCGGCGGCGTGCGGCAGGCCGGTGCAGCACGCCTGGTTGACCGACACGAGGGTCTGGGTGCCCTCCTTGCGCAGGCGCACGAACCCGGTCTCGGCGAGCTTGCGCAGGTGGTGGGAGCAGGTGGGCTGGCTGACGCCGATCGCCTCCGCCAGGGTGCCGACGGCGATCTCGCCGGGCGACACGGCGACGGTGTGCAGCAGGCGGACCCGCGTCGGGTCGGCCAGGCAGGCGAACCACTGGGCGTAGGTCGTCGCGTCCTCGACCGGCAGGGTGGCGGGCGTCAGCGTGGTCGTCATGGTGCTGACTATAGAGGGCCGGAGAGGTTGCGCCCATAGATGTCGGTCTATAGAGTCCCCTTGCATTGATAGAAGGACGTCGATGAAAGGGGTAGTGGCGTGAGCGAGCTTCCGGTGGTCGTGGTCGGTGCGGGTCCGGTGGGGTTGGCCGCCGCGGCGCACCTGCTGGAGCGGGGTCTGCGGCCGTTGGTGCTGGAGGCCGGTCCCCGGGCGGGCGCGGCGGTGGCGCAGTGGAAGTACGTGCGGCTGTTCTCGCGGTGGTCGGAGCTGGTGGACCCGGCGGCGCGCCGGCTGCTGGAGCCGACCGGGTGGCGGGCGCCCGAGGGGTACCCGACCGGCGGCGAGTGGGTCGCGGACTACCTGGAGCCGCTGGCCGAGGAGTTGGACCGGTACGTCCGGTACGACTCGCGCGTGGTCGGGGTGGCCCGGCGCGGGCGGGACCGGGTGGTGGACGCGGGCCGCGAGACCGAGCCGCTGACCGTGCACCTGGCGGGGGAGCGGATCGCGGCGCGGGCGGTCATCGACGCGTCCGGCACGTGGGGTGACCCCAACCCGCTGGGCGGCGACGGGCTGCCCGCGCTGGGGGAGCGGGAGGCCGCGGACCGGATCGCCTACCGGGTGCCGGACCTGGCGGCGGAGCGCGAGCGGTACGCCGGCAAGCGGATCGCGGTGGCCGGCAGCGGGCACTCGGCGTTGACCGCGCTGGTCGTGCTCGCCGAGCTGGCCGAGCGGCACCCCGGCACGCACGTCACGTGGCTGCTGCGCCGGGGCGCGGTGGGCAACGTCTTCGGCGGCGGCGAGGCCGACCAGCTCCCGGCGCGCGGCGCGTTGGGGCTGCGGGCCAAGGCCGCGGCCAAGGCGGGCAACGTCGAGGTGGTCACCGGGTTCCGCACGGCGGTGGTCGAGCGGCACGGGGAGCGGCTGGTGCTGGAGTCGCAGGACGGGCACCGGCTGGAGCCGGTGGACGAGGTCGTGGTGCTGACCGGGTTCCGGCCGGACCTGTCGTGGCTGTCGGAGGTGCGGCTGGAGCTGGACCCGGTGTTGCAGGCCCCGGTCGGGCTCGCGCCGCTGATCGACCCGAACGTCCACTCGTGCGGCACGGTCTACCCGCACGGCGCGAACGAGCTGCGCCACCCGGAGCCGGGCGTGTACCTGGTGGGGATGAAGAGCTACGGGCGCGCGCCGACGTTCCTGACCCTGACCGGGTACGAGCAGGTCCGCAGCGTGGTCGCGGAGATCGCGGGCGACCACGAGTCCGCCGGGCGGGTGGAGCTGACGCTGCCCGAGACGGGGGTGTGCGGCGGGTCCGGGGTGTTCGACGCCGAGCCCGAGGCCTCGTCGGGCGGCTGCTGCGGCACCCCGCAGGTCCTGACCCTGTCCGCCCCCGGCGCGCGCTGCTGAGGACGCGCCGGGGATGCGCCGCGGTGCGCGCCGGGGATGCGCGGCGCGCGGCTCGCTGAAGGCGCGTGGCGTGCGGGCGGCTGAGGACGCGCGGCCCGGCGCGGTGGTGGGGCCGCGTCGGGTCCTGGCGGTGCTGTGCCTGACCCGGATCACCGCCTGGGGCGTGCTGTTCTACGCCTTCCCCGTGCCGGCGCCCGGCATCGCCGCGCACACCGGCTGGTCGGCCACCGCCGTGATCGGGGCGTTCTCGGTGGCGCAACTGGTGTCGGCGGCGGCCCGGGTGCCGGTCGGCCGCCTGCTGGACCGGGTCGGTCCGCGGCCGGTGATGACGGCCGGGTCGCTGGTCGCGGTCGGCGCGCTGGTCGGGATGGCGTCCGCGCCGTCGCTGCCGTGGTTCTTCGCCTGGTGGGTGCTGGTCGGGGCGGGCATGTCGGCGACCCTCTACCAGCCCGCGTTCGCCGCGCTGACCCGCTGGCACGGCGACCGGCGGGTCGCGGCGCTGACCGTGTCGACGCTGGTCGGCGGGCTGGCCAGCACGGTTTTCGCGCCGCTGACCGCGTTGCTCGCCGAACACCTCGACTGGCGGCGGACCTACCTGCTGCTGGCCGGTGTGCTCGCCGTCCTGACCGTGCCGGCGCACCTGTTCGGCCTGCGCCGGCCGTGGCCCGCGCCGCCGGTCGCGGCGCACCGGTCCGAGGACCCGACCGTGATCGCGCGCAGCCGCCCGTTCGCGGTGCTGGTCGTGGCGATGAGCCTGGGCGGGGTCGCGGTGTACGCGGTGGTGGTCGCGACGGTGCCGTTGTTCGCCGAACGCGGGATGCCGACGACCGTCGCGGCGTGGGCGCTGGGCCTGGCCGGCGTCGGGCAGGTGCTGGGACGCCTGGGGTACGGGCGGCTGGTGGCGCGGACGTCGGTGCGGGCGCGCACGGTCGCGGTCCTGCTCGCCGCCTCCGCCACCGCCCTGCTCCTGGGCCTGGTCCCCGGCCCGGCGGTCGCGCTGATCGCCGCGTCCGTCCTGGCCGGAGCCGCGCGCGGCACCTTCACGCTCCTGCACGCCACCGCCGTCACCGACCGGTGGGGCACCCGGCACTACGGGCGGCTGGGCGGCCTGCTCCAAACGCCGCTGGCGGTGACGGCGGCGGTGTCGCCGTGGATCGCCGCCGCGGTCGCCGAACGGCTCGGCGGCTACCCGGTCGTGTTCGTGCTGCTGGCGGCGGCCGGCGCGGTGGCGGCGGTGCTGGCGCTCAAATCCGTGCCGTCGCGCCCCCCGCATTGACCCCGGCGGGTTCGGTCAAGCATCATTGAGTCAATGACTACTGACTGGCCTTCCGACCTGGTGGTCCGGGCGCGGGTGCACGCGGCGCTGGGCGAGCCTGCGCGGCTGGCCGTGGTCGAGCACCTGCTGCTCGGCGACGCCTCGCCGGGCGAACTCGGGCGTGCCCTCGGCCTGCCCAGCAACCTGCTGGCCCACCACGTGAAGCTGCTCGACCAGGCGGGCGTGGTGGAGAAGTTCCGGTCCGAGGGCGACCACCGCCGCACCTACCTGCGGCTGCGCGCCGACGCCCTGGCCGGGCTCACCCCCACCGGGCAGCGCGAGGCCGCACGGGTGGTGTTCGTGTGCAGCCGCAACTCCGCGCGCTCGCAGCTGGCCGCCGCGCTGTGGAAGCGCCGCAGCCGCGTCCCGGTCGCCAGCGCCGGCACCCGCCCGGCCGAGCGCGTCCACCCCCTCGCGGTGGAGACGGCCCGCGCGCACGGCCTGTCCCTGGCCCGCGCCCGCACCCGCCACCTCGACGACGTGCTGCGGCCCGACGACCTAGTGGTGGCCGTGTGCGACAGCGCCCACGAGGAGCTGGGCGGCGACCCGGCCCACCGCCTGCACTGGTCGGTCGCCGACCCGGCCTCGCCCGGCACCCGCGACGCGTTCGACGCCGCCTACCGCGACCTGTCCGACCGGGTCGACCGCCTGATCCCCGCCACGCGCACGCCCCAGGAGCCCTGATGCGCCCCCTGTCCCACCGGCTGCTCGCGGAGTACCTGGGCAGCCTGCTGCTCGCCGCGCTCGTCATCGGCTCCGGCATCGCCGCGCAGACCCTGTCCCCGAACGACGTCGGCCTGCAACTGCTGGAGAACGCCGCCGCCACCGCCGTCGGCCTCTACGCGATCATCCTGGTCTTCGGCCCGGTCAGCGGCGGCCACTTCAACCCCGCCGTCAGCCTCGCCGACGCCGCCCTCGGCGGCCTGGCCTGGCGCGACGTCCCCGCCTACACCGCCGCCCAGGTCGCCGGCTGCGTCAGCGGAGCCGTCCTGGCCAACACCATGTTCGACCTCGCACCGGTCAGCGTCGCCACCACCGACCGCGCCACCCTGCCCCACGGACTGTCCGAAGTGGTCGCCACCGCGGGCCTGCTGCTGGTGGTCTTCTCCCTGGCCCGCACCGGTCGCGCCGCGCTCGCCCCGGCCGCCGTGGGCGCCTACATCGGCGCGGCGTACTTCTTCACCAGCTCCACCAGCTTCGCCAACCCCGCCATCACCGTCGGCCGCGCGTTCACCGACACCTTCGCCGGCATCGCGCCCGCCTCCGTCCCCGCCTACCTGCTCGCCCAGCTCGTCGCCGTCCCGGCGGCGGTCGTGCTGGTCCGCGTGCTGCACCCGACCACCGCTCCCGCCACCGAAGGGCAACTCCGTTGAGCCGCAAGCCCGAAGTCCTGTTCGTCTGCGTCCACAACGCCGGCCGCTCCCAGATGGCCGCCGCGCTGCTGCAGCACTACGCCCTGGGCCGCGTCACCGTCCGCTCCGCCGGCTCCGCACCCGCCGAGCACGTCAACCCCGCCGCCGCGAAGGCCCTGGCCGAACTGGGCCTGGACATCACCGCCGAGGTCCCCTCCAAGCTGACCACCGAGGACGTCGAGACCTCGGACGTGGTCATCACCATGGGCTGCGGCGACACCTGCCCCGTCTTCCCCGGCAAGCGCTACCTGGATTGGGACCTCGAAGACCCCGCGGGCCAGGGCCTCGACGCCGTCCGCCCGATCCGCGACGACATCGACCGCCGCGTCCGCGCCCTGCTCGCCGAACTCCTCGACGGGAACGCCTAGGCCGGCCCGCGGACGCGGTAGGCGCCCGGCGTGACCCCGGTCCACCGACGGAACGCCCGGGTGAACGTCGAAGCGTCCGTGTACCCCAGGCGCAGCGCGATCGGCTCGACCCCCAACCGGGTCGTGGTCAGCAGCTCGACCGCCGCCGCGTGCCGCGCCTCCGCCGCCACCCGGTGGTACGACGTGCCCTCGGCGGCCAGCCGTCGCCGCAAGGTGCGTGCGGACATGTGCATCCGGGCGGCCGTCGTCTCCATGTCCAGGACGCCGGCCGACCGGAACACCTCGCGCACGCGCGCCGCCACCACCCCGTCGAGCCGGCCGAGCATGAGCAGGTCGCACTCCCGGGCGCACACGCGCATGGTGTGCGGGTCGGCCTGCGGCAGTGCCCGGTCCAGCAGGGCGGTCGGGGCCACCAGCGCGTCGCGTGGCGCGCCGAAGGTGACCGGGACGTCGCGGAAGAGCCCCGGCGTCGGCGCGCGGCGCAGGTCGATCCGCAGCAGCGGCACCGGTTCGCCGAGCAGCCCGCCGATGATGCCGCGGATCGACTCCAGTTCCCGCTCCACCACGAAGTCCCGCACGGCCGGGGGCACGCCGGCGTCGTCCACCTGCACCCGCACCTCCGGCCCGGCCACCCGCACCGACACCCCGGCCGTGGCGTAGGTCAGCGGCAACCGGCGCAGCCCGACCTCGGCGGCCACCCGCAGCGTCGGGCTGGCCAGCAGCGCGAACCCCCACACGCCGTAGTGCCGCAGCCGCAGGCGCGACCCCACGTCGATGCCCAGCCCCGGCCGCGGGCACGCGCGGACCAGGTTCTGCGCCACCACCAGCTCCTGCGCCGCGCGGACCACCGCCGCCGGGTCCTCGACCTGCTCGGGCGTGACCCCGCTGCCGGTGAGCAACGTCCGGACATCCACCCCGTGCTCGCGCCCCACCGCGACCATGCCGCGAACGCCTGCCGTGCCGCGCCGGCCGGAAATGCCAACCGGCCGTCCCGTGATGTCTACGGCGTGCACCGCCGTCCTCCCTAATGTCCATTGCAGGGGGCGCCGGTGCCCATCACCGGAACCAACCGTACAAGCGATTCCGGGGCACATCTGTGAATGCGCCGGAAATCATTCGACCGGCCTAGGAAAAGGAGCGGCACATGAGCCGAACGGTGTTGGTCACCGGCGGCAATCGCGGTATCGGGCTGGCCACCGCACGGGCGTTCGCGGAACGGGGTGACCGGGTGGCCGTCACCCACCGCGGCGCGGTCGTGCCGGACTACCTGTACGGCGTGCGCTGCGACGTCACCGACCCGGAGGCGGTGGAGGCGGCCTTCGGGGAGGTGGAGGAGAAGCTGGGTCCGGTGGAGGTCCTGGTGGCCAACGCCGGCATCACCGACAGCACGCTGATCACCCGCATGACCGAGGACCGCTTCGCTCGCGTCGTGGACACCAACCTGACCGGCGCGTGGCGCTGCGCGCGGCGGGCGGTGGGGCCGATGGTCCGCAACCGCTCCGGCCGGTTGATCTTCATCTCCTCGGTCGCCGCGACCTACGGCAGCGCGGGCATGACGAACTACGCGGCCAGCAAGGCGGGCCTGATCGGCCTGGCCCGGTCGCTGGCCCGGGAGCTGGGCAGCCGGCAGGTCACGGCGAACGTCGTGGCGCCCGGGTACGTCGTGACCGACATGACCGCGGACCTGCCGCAGCAGTACGGGGCGGCCTACCGCGACGCGATCCCGCTGCGCCGGTTCGCCGAGCCGGAGGAGGTGGCGTCGGTGGTCGAGTGGCTCGCGGGACCGGCCGCCGGCTACATCACCGGCGCGGTCATCCCGGTGGACGGCGGCATGGGGATGGGGCACTGATGGACGTCCTCCTGGTCGCCGACCCGCTGCGCCGGCCACCCGCCCTGCCCAGCACCGTCCCGGGCCCGGACACCGTCTCGACGGCGCTGCGCAGACGCCCGGACGTGGTGCTGGCGGACACCGCCGACGAGGAGCCGGTCCGGCGGCTCGCCGACGCCGGCCTGCGGGTCGTCGCCCTGGTCTCCCCGCACGAACTGGCCCGCTACCTGCACACCGGCGCACGCGGGTTCGCCTGCCGGGACGGGCGCGACGCCGAGGCGGCGGCGCGGGCGGTGGCCGCCGGCGGCACCTACCTGGCCGCCGGGCTGGTGGACCGGCTGCGCGCCTCGCCGCCGCTGCGGCACCTGACCGACCGCGAACGCCAGGTGCTGCGGCTGGTCGCCCAGGGCCGGTCCAACCGCGAGATCGCCCGGGAGATGCACGTGACGGCGGCGACGGTGAAGACCCACGTCTCCCACATCCTCACCAAGCTGGCCCTGCCCAACCGGATGCACGCGGCCCTGCTGGCGCAACGGGAGGGCCTGCGCTGCTGACCCGCCCTACGAGCCGGTGAAGGCCAGCACCACGTTGTGGCCGCCGAACCCGAAGGAGTGGGACAGGGCGGCGGTCACGCGGGTGCGGCGGGGGCCGTCGGCGACGACCTCCAGCGGCACGTCCGGCTCGGTCAGGTTCACCGTCGCCGGGATGAGGCCGTGGTGCACGGTGAGCACGGTGAAGGCGGCCTCGATCGCCCCCGCCCCGCCGATGCAGTGCCCGGTCACCGACTTGGTCGCCGTGACCAGCGGGTGCGATCCCAGGGCGGCCAGGATCGCCGAGGCCTCCACCCGGTCGCCGACCCGCGTGCCGGGAGCGTGGGCGTTGACGTGATCGACGTCGTGCGGGTCGAGGCCGGCGGTGCGCAGGGCCTCGCCGATCGCCCGCACCTGGCCGTCCGGCGCGGGGGCGGTCATGTCGTGGGCGTCCGCGCTCATGCCCGCCCCGGCCAGCACCGCGTACGGGCGGGCGCCCCGGGCGCGGGCGTGGGAGGCCCGCTCCAGCACCAGGGCGCCCGCGCCCTCGGCCATCAGGAACCCGTCGCGGTCCCGGTCGAACGGGCGGGACGCCGCGGTCGGGGTGTCGTTGCGCCGCGACAGCGCGCCCATCCGGGCGAACGTCGAGAGGGACAGCTCGCCCAGGCAGGCCTCCGCGCCACCGGCCAGCACGACGTCCGCCCGACCGGTCCGCAGCAACGACCAGCCCCACGCGACGGCTTCCGCGCCCGACGCGCACGCGCTGGTCGGGGCGTGGGCCCCGGCGCGCGCCCCCAGGGCCAGGCTCACCGCCGCCGCCGGGCCGTTGGGCATGAGCATGGTGACGGCGAACGGGGACACGCGGTCGGGGCCCAGCTCCCGCATCCGGTCGTGCTGGGCGACCAGGGTCCCGCCGCCGCCCAGGCCGGTGCCGACGACCACGGCGAACCGCTCCGGCGGCACGTCCGGCCGGCCCGCGTCGGCCCACGCCTCCCGGGCCGCGACCACCGCCACCTGCTGGCAGCGGTCCCACCGGCGGGCCTCCACGCGGTCCAGCACGGCGGTCGGGTCGGCGCGCAGCGGCGCCCCGATCCGCACCGGCAGGGACCCCGCCCACGGCAGCGTGACGGCCCCGGACTCGCCGGCCAGCAACGCCGCCCACGACGTCGGCACGTCACCGCCCTGCGGCGTGGTCAGGCCCAGCCCGGTCACCACCACCGGGTCGTCGGGCGGCGGGGGCAGGGTGGGGTGCAGGGCGTGCTCGATCCGCGGCGTCCGCGCTGCCATCGTCGTTCCCCTTTCGTCGGTGGGTGCAGGCAAGCACGGTCGCGCGCCGCGCCGGATCGGCCGCGCGGCCGATTCGCCGCGCCGCGCGCCCGGCTTACGTTTCCGGTCCACCTGAGGAAAGGAGGCGTCATGCCGGCCCTGGCCGAACCGACGGACGTCGTGGAATTGTGCCGACACCGGGCGGAACGCTTTCCCGATCGGCGCTCCCACGTTTTCCTGGACCACACCGGGAACGAGAGCGCCGCGCTCACCTTCGGCGAACTGGACCTGCGGGCGCGGGCGATCGCCGCCCGGCTGCGCGACCTCGCCCCACCGGGCGGGTGCGCGGTGCTCAGCCACGCGCGGGGCGTGGACTTCGTGCCCGCGTTCCTCGGCTGCCTGTACGCCGGGATCGTCGCGGTGCCCGCCCCGGCGACGCGGCGCACCCACGGCGACCCCCGCTTCGAGCGGTTGGCCGACATCGTCGCCGACGCCCGGCCCGACCTGCTGCTGTGCGGCTCGGACCGGCTCGCCGGCCGGGGCCTGGTGGACCGCGCGCTGCCCACGGACCTGGTGGACCCGGGCCACGCGCGGCGGTTCGAGCCGGTCCCGGTCGGCCCGGACGCCGTGTCGCACGTCCAGTACACCTCCGGCGCGACCGGCCGGCCCAAGGGCGTGGTGATCACGCACGGCAACGTGCTGGCCAACGTCCGCCTGATCGCCGGGTCCGCGCCGGACGTGCCCGACCGGCCGCCGACGGTGACCTGGCTGCCGCTGTTCCACGACATGGGCCTGGTCGGCGGCGTCCTGCACCCGCTCTACGCCGGGCACACGTCGGTGGTCATGGACCCGCAGGACTTCGCCCGCTCCCCGGTCACCTGGCTGGCCGCGCTGGACCGCTACGGCGCGCGGTTCGCCGCCGCGCCCGCCCTCGGCTACGACCTGTGCGCCCGGCGGGTCACCGACGAGCAGCGCGACGCGCTCGACCTGAGCCGCCTGCGGGTCGCGGTGATCAGCGACGAACCCCTCCGCGCGGACACCGTGGACGCCTTCGCCGACCGGTTCGCCCCCAGCGGGTTCCGGCGGGAGGCGTTCTTCCCCGGCTACGGCCTGGCCGAGTCGACCGTCCTGGTCAGCGGGGGACCGGCCGGCCCGGTCGTCACCGCGTTCGACCCCGACGAGCTGGCCCGCGGCCGGGTGCGGCCCAGCCCGGACGGGTGCCGGCTGGTCGCCTCGGGCGTCCCGGACCCCGCGGCCACGGTCGTGATCACCGACCTGGGCACCGGGCGACCGCTGCCGCCCGACCGGGTCGGCGAGATCCGCGTCGCGGGCCCCAGCGTCGGCGCGGGCTACTGGCGGCGGCCCGGCGACCCCGCGTTCGACACCACCGTGCCCGGCCACGGCGGCGGGTTCCTGCGCACCGGCAACCTCGGCTTCCTGCACGACGGGCGGCTGCACGTGCGCTGCCGGCTCGCCGACGCGATCACCGTGGGCGACCGCGTCCTGATGCCCTACGACCTGGAGGACGCGGTCGTCGCGGCCCACCGGTCGATCCGCGCCGCGTGCGCGTTCCAGGACCCCGCCGGCCGGGTCGTCGTGCTGGCCGAGACCCGCGAACCGGTGGTGGTCGAGGTGCCCGACGTGGACCTCGTCGTCCCGGTCCGCCCCCGCACGTTGCGCTACACCACCAGCGGCAAGCTGCGCCGCGCCGAAACCCGGGCGGCGTGGCTGCTGTCCGGCCGCGACGGGAGGAACGGCTGATGCGCATCCTCGACCCCCGGGTCCACCTGCCCGGCGACGGCACCCCGCTGGCCACCCTGGTGGACCTGTGCCGCGCGCGAGCGGCGGCCGAACCGCGCCGCCGGGTCTTCCGGCACCGCTCGCCCGACGCGGCGCTGACCCTGGCCGAGTTCGACACCCGCGCCCGCGCGCTCGCGGTGCGGCTGCTCGACGTCGTCCCCGCCGGGTCCCGCGCGCTGCTGGGCTTCCCGCCCGGCCTGGACTTCGCCGTGGCCCTGGCGGGCTGCCTCTACGCGGGCGTGGTCGCGGTGCCGGTGCCGCCGCTGGGCGGTCCGGGCGCGCGCGTCGAGTCCGTGGTGCGCAGCGCCCGTCCCGGCGTGGTGCTGTCCACCGAGCGGCAACTGGCCGAGTTGCCCGGCGAGGCGTCGTGGGGCGACCTGGTCCCGATCGCCGTGGACGCGCTCGACCACGAGCAGGCCGACCGCTGGCAGCGTCCCGACACGGGCCCGGACACCGTGGCCTACCTCCAGTACTCGTCCGGGTCGACCGGCGAGCCCAAGGGCGTGACCCTGACCCACGCCAACGTCCTGCACAACCTGGCCATGATCCACCAGGCCACCGCCCGGCCCGCCGACGCGGAGGGCGAACCCCGGCCCCCGTCGGTGCTGTGGCTGCCGCAGCACTACAACATGGGCCTGATCGGCAGCGTGCTGGAACCGCTGTACTCCGGGCACGACGTGGTCACCATGGCCGCGTCGGCGTTCGTGCGCAGCCCTTACGCGTGGCTGCGCACGCTGTCCGACGTCGGCCGGGTGGACACGTGCGCGCCGAACTTCGCGCTGGACCTGTGCACCCGCCGGATCACCTCGGCGCAGTTGGCGACCCTGGACCTCAGCGGTGTCGAGATGCTGCTCATCGGCGGCGAACCCGTGCGCGCGGCCACGCTGGACCGGTTCCACGAGACCTTCGCCGGCGCGGGGCTGCGCCGGGAGGCGCTGGTGCCCGCCTACGGCCTGGCCGAGTCGACCGTGCTGGTCACGGCGGGCCAGATCGGGCAGGGACCGGTGCTGCTGCGCGTGGACCGCACGGCGTTGACCGCGGGCGTCGCGCGCCCGGTCGAACCGGCGGCGGGCGGGCACCTGCTGGTCAGCTCGGGTGCGGTGCCGGCGGCCACGACCGTGGTGCCGGTCGACGCGGTCACCGGGCGGCCGTGCGACGACGGCCGGGTGGGGGAGATCCACGTGGCCGGGCCCAGCGTCGGCCTGGGGTACTGGAACGCCGAGTCGGACGTGTTCGACGCGGTGGTGCCCGACCACCCCGGCCGGCGGTTCCTGCGCACCGGCGACCTCGGGTTCCGCTACGACGGCGAGCTGTTCGTCACCGGCCGCGCCAAGGACGTGATCATCATCGCGGGCGCGAACCACTACCCGCACGACATCGAGGCGACCGTGGAACGCGCGCACCCGGCGGTGCGCGAGCGGGGCGTGTGCGCGCTGGGCGTGGACGACGGCGAGCGGGAACGGCTCGTGGTGCTGGTCGAGGTCGTGCCGGAGTCCACAGTGGACCCGGCGGAGCTGGTGCAGGCGGTCCGGCGCGCGGTGCACGTGGGGCACGGGTTGCAGGCGCACGGCGTGGAGCTGCTCGCGGCGGGAGCGTTGCCCTACACCGTGAACGGCAAGCTGCGCCGCGCGGACTGCCTGCGCGGCCACCTCGCCGGCGCCCTGCCGCGCTGGACGCCGTGACGTGGGTCATGGGTTGTCACGGGGGCCTCCGGGGCCGGTGTCTCCGGGTCGATCGGGCATTCGTCGCCGCGTCCGGAGGAAGAGGAGTCCCATGAGCAAGGTCTGGTTCGTCACCGGTTCGTCGCGCGGTCTGGGCCGCTGCTTCGTCGAGGCGGCGCTGTCCCGCGGCGACCGCGTGGCGGCGACCGCCCGCACGACCGCGAGCCTGGACGACCTGGTGGCCGAGCACGGCGACGCGGTGCTGCCGCCGGCGGTGGACGTGACCGACGGGTACGCGCAGATCGGCGCCATCGAGGAGCTGGCCGAGCGGGAGGTGCGCGACCGGCTGGAGGCCAACGTGTTCGGCGCGCTGTGGGTGGTGCGGGCGGTGCTGCCGCACCTGCGCGCGCGGGGTTCGGGCCACATCGTGCAGCTGTCGGCAAGAACCCCGACCCGCTCGCCAACGGCCACCTGTCCACGGCCCACCCGGCCTACGCGGGCCTGCGCGAGCGCCTGGCAGGACCTGTCGGCCGCAGCCCACGGCGACCTGGCGCAAGCAGAACGCTGAGACGGGTGGCGGTGTCCCGCGCCGTTCGAGGTGGCGCGGGACACCGGTCGTGAAGGTTCGTCTACAGCCGTTGCCACAGGGACGGCACGTTGGGCGGTTCCCAGCCGCTCAACGACGTGTGCGCCTGGATGCAGCGGTAGGTCGCGCCGCCGTAGGTGGCTTGTGCGCCGGTCGTGTAGGCGACGCCCGCGGCCCACGGGCCCGTTACCGGCGGGGTTGTCGTGGTCGTGGTTGTCGTGGTGGTTGTCGTGGGAGTTGTGGTGTTGGTCGGGGTTGGGCCGCCGCCCGGGCCCACCTGGAGGTCAACGCAGTTGTAGAAGGCCATCGCCGTGTCGGCGATGTTCCAGATGGCCAGCAACTTGATGCGGCCCGTGCGTCCGCCCAGGCTCACGTCGTGCTTGACGGTGCGGCCGGGCTGGCGGCCGTGGTCGTTGAACTCGGCGATCTTGCTGCCGCCCACGAAGTACTGCCACGTGGTGGTGGCGTGGTTGGCCGTGATGAGCCAGTTGAACGACACCGTGTCGCCGACCGACGCGGCCGGCCAGGCCTTGCTGTCGTCGTTGAGGGGCGCCCAGCGGGCATCGCCGCCGTGGCAGTTCTGCTGCCCCTTCAAGCCTTCCACGCTCGCCGGCTCGTAGATGATGTCACCGCACTTGGACACCTTGCCGGCCGCGCAGTTGGCCTGCCGGCTGGGCGGTGAGGTGATGTAGCCGTGCGCGCTGGCCGGTGCGGCGGTCGCCACCACCAGGAACGGGGCGACGCCGACGCCGGCGAGCACCGCCGCGAGCTTGCGCTTGAGTCTCATGGTCGAAGCTCCATCCGGAGGAACCCCAGGGGGTGTCCCTGGGCAGGGGGTCCGCGGCGGCCGGATCGTGCCGGACGCGGCCCGCCCTCGTGAGCGCGGACCGGTTCCGGCAAGTGGTCTAGACCATATTCGCGCCCGGTGATCGCGTCAACCGCCGGGCGGCCGGATGGCGTCGAGCAGGGCGGTGAGGGGCGGCGGCACGCGGTCGAGCGGGACCGCTTCGGTGAGCAGTCGGGCGTAGCGCAGCTTGCGCCGCGACCCCGCGCCCAGGAAACGCCGCATTTGCGCCGATTCGTCCCTTCCGCGCCACGCGGGCTGCCGCTGGATCTTGCGGAACGCGTCGAGGTCGCCGTTCGCGGCGAGGACGTCGGTGGCGAGCGGAATCCCGCAGGCCCGGATGAGCTCGTCCTCCAGGTCCGCCTCGCACACGAAGAACCCCAGCCGCGCCAACCCGGCGCGTGACGTCGGGGCCCCCAACCCGGCCGCGACCACGGCCCGCCGGACCACGTCCACCTCACCCGCGTCGCACAACCCGACCAGCCGCGCGCCACCCCCGCCGAACCGCCGCAACTGCCGCGCGACCCCGTGCGCGCCACCCACCGGCAGCACCACCACGCGCTCGGCGTCGAGGTCACGGCCGTGCCGCGCGGCGAGCACCTCCACCGCGATCTGGTCGCTGACCCCCTCCACCAGCACGACCACCGCGGCCGACCCCGCCCGCGCCACCGCGACGGCGGTCGCCTCGGTCGCCGCCGCCGGCCCCGTCACGTACCCCGCGAGCAGATCCTCCGAGCGCACCCCGGCACTCTCGACCACCCGGGAAGGGCCGCGCCACCGGGTTTCCGCGTCAAAGGTTTCGCGTCACCGGGGTTCGCGCCACAGGGTTTCCGCGTCACCCGGCGGCGCGGCGGGCCTGGATGGTCTCCCGGACGACCGCGAAGGCGTCCGCGACCGGCCCCAGGTGGGCGAGCTTGTCCGGGTTGAGCACCGCCCGGACGGTCTGCACGCGACCCTCGGACACCTCCAGGACCAGGGTGTTGACGATCCCGCCCGCGCGGTCGCGGAAGATCGCCCCCGGCTGCCCGTTGACCTCGTGCAACTGCACGGTCCCGCCGATCCGCGTGAACGGCGCCATGAACGCGCCCAACAGCCGCGCCACCGCGTCCGCCCCGAACACACCGTCGCTCCACAGCGGGGCCTTGCCACCGCTGTCGCCGACCATCGCCACGTCGGCGGCGAGCAGGTCGCGCAGAGCGGCCACGTCACCCTCGCGGAAGGCGTCGAAGAACCGCCCGGCCAACTCCTCCCGCTCGCGCCGGTCGGCCGCGAAACGCGCGCGACCCGAGTCCATGTGGCGGCGGGCGCGCACCGCGAGCTGCCGGCACGCCGCCTCCGAGCGGCCGACCGCCGACGCCACCTCGGGGAAGCCGAACCCGAACACCTCCCGCAGCACGAACACCGCGCGTTCCAACGGGCTGAGCCGCTCCAGCAGCACCAGCGCCGCCATCGACACCGAGTCGGCCAGCTCCGCCGACCGCTCCGGGTCCTCGTACGGGTCGGTCAGCAGCGGCTCGGGGAACCACTCGCCGACGTAGGCCTCCCGCCGCACCCGCGCCGAGCGCAGCACGTCGATCGCGATCCGGGACACCGTCGCCGACAGGTACGCCTTCACCGACTCCGGTTCCACGCCGACGGACTCGTAGCGCAGCCACGTCTCCTGCACGGCGTCCTCGGCCTCGCCGACGCTGCCCAGCATCCGGTAGGCGATCGAGAAAAGCAACGGCCGCAGCCGCTCGAACTCCCCGGCCCGACTCCCCACCCGCATGAACCGCACCCTCCCCGACGCCGACAGGTCCACCACACGGGACGAGACAGCCGCCCGTCCTGTGACATCCGGCCGCGATGTCACAGGACGCGGGTGCCACCTCGTCCCCAGGGCGTAGGACGAACCATCGAGCGAGGAGCTTGCACCATGCGGGAACACCGGACCGTGGCGTTGATCACCGGGGCGAACAAGGGCATCGGCCGCGCGACCGCCGAACTGCTGGCGGCGGCGGGCGCGACCGTCCTGATCGGAGCCCGCGACCGGCGGCGCGGCGAGGAGGCGGCGGCGGCCATCCGCGGCGACGCGCACGCGGTCACCCTGGACGTCACCGACCCGACCACCGCCGTCGCCGCGGCGACGTGGGTCGAGCAGCGCTTCGGCCGCCTCGACGTCCTGGTCAACAACGCGGGCATCACCGGCTCCGGCCGCGTCGCGCCGCTCGACGCGGTGGACCAGGTGCCCAGCACCGCGGAGGTGGACATGGTCCGGTCGGTGTTCGAGACCAACGTGTTCGGGGTGATCACCGTGACCAACGCCCTGCTGCCCCTCCTGCGCCGGTCCCCGGCGGCGCGCGTGGTCAACGTGAGCAGCGCGGCGGGTTCCCTGTCCCTCAACGCCGACCCGAACGGCCCGCTCGCCGCGCTCCTGCCGTCGGCGGCGTACTCCCCGTCCAAGGCGGCCTTGAACGCGCTGACCATCCAGTACGCCAACGAACTGCGCGAAGACGGCATCCTGGTCAACGCCGCCGACCCCGGTTACGTGGACACCGACATCAACGACCACACCGGCTTCCTGACCCCGGCCCAGGGCGCGGCCGTGGTCGTGCGCCTGGCCACCCTCGACGCCGACGGCCCGACCGGCGGGTTCTTCAACGCCGACGGCCCGGTGCCCTGGTAGTCGACGGGTTCTCGGAAAGCGGCTACTCGGCGTATGTGGTCTAGTACGCTCGGCTGATCCACAGCGCGTGGGAGGTGCACAGTGGATGCTGGACCCAGCCCTGAGCAGCGGCTGAACGAGTACCGGCGGGCCCTGGACGACGAGGACGCGGGACTGGGGGAGTTGCCCGCCGACACCGGCGAGCACGTCGGCAGCTCGCCGGACGGCCTGGTCACCGTGACCGTCGCGCGCAACCGCGTGACGGCCGTGGCGCTGCGCGTCGCACCGGCCGAGGTCGCCGCGCCCGAGTTGGGGCGGCACCTGGCGACCGCGACCAACGCGGCCCTGGCCACCGCCCGCGCCGTCGCGCCGACCGCCGAGGACCCGATGCCCGACCTGAACGCCCTGATCGGCAAGCTCGCCGAGGTCGGTGAGCGGAGCGGCCGGTTCCTCGGCCAGGTCGGCACCGCGGTGGACCAGGTCATCGCCAAGGTCGGCCCGCGCACCGGCATGCACGGCGACCCGTCGCCGGCCGGCGTGGACGCGTTGTTCTCCGAGGCCACGGCCGTGTTGCGGGCGGCACGCGACACGCTCGGCGGGCTGGCGGGCGCGCAGGTCACCGGTTCCGGGGCCGACGAGGACCACGACGTGTGGGTGCAGGTCGGCACCGACGGGACCGTGTCCAAGGTGGAGCTGTCGTCGGCCGTGCCGGAGCTGACGGCCCGCCAGTTCACCGACCGCGCCCGGCAGGCGCTGGACGCCGCGCTGGCCGACTGGACCGCGCAGCGCCGCGCCCAGCCGCCGGACGCGTCCACTGTCGACTTCGGTCGGCTGTCCGGCCGGGCCGAGGCGCTGCGCACGCAGAGCTTCGAGCAGTTGCGGGGTTACACGGCCCGGATAAAGTCGATCATGGGCAGCATCGGCGAGCCGTAGGACTGGGGGAGAAGTGTCCGGACACCTGAACCTGTCGGGCGAGGCCATCGGCCGGTCGGGGGACCAGCTCACCGGCACGGCCGAGCGCCTGACCGGGGAGATCGCCGCGTTCCGCGCGAGCCTGGCCTCCTACGGCAACCCGTTCGGCGGGGACGACCTGGGCTCCGCCATGCAGATGATCTACGACGTCATCTCCGAGGCGGCGATGGAGAGCTTCGAGGACAACGCGGGCGTGCTGACCGAGACCGGCGGCAAGCTCGTGGAGATGGGCGCCGAGTACGCCAACGTCGAGCAGGCCAACCACGGCCTGTTCACCGGGCTGGGAGGGGACGGCCGGTGACCACGGGCCTCATGCTGCCCGCGGAACTGGCGGGCCTGCTCAACACGCTCGGCTTCTCGTGGCCGGAGGGCGACGAGGGCAAGATCTTCGACATGGCGGGGGAGTGGATCGCCTTCGGCGACCGCCTGAGCGGGTCGGTCGGCGAGGCGCACGGCCAGGCCGAGGCCGTGTGGACGCAGAACGCCGCCGAGGCCGTGGAGAAGTTCAAGGCCTTCTGGGACGGTGCGGACGCGCCGAAGCAGAACCTGGAGGACGGCGCCACGGCGGCGGCCATGGTCGGCGCGGGCCTGTACGTGTGCGCGGCGGCGCTGATCGCGTTGAAGGTCGCGGTGATCGCGCAGTTGGTGGTGCTGGCGATCCAGATCGCGCAGGCCATCGCGACGGCGGTGGTGACCTTCGGCGCCTCGTTGCTGGAGATCCCGATCTTCCGGCAGATCACCAAGCTGCTGCTGGACATGGCGCTGGACGTGGCGATCAACGCGGTGCTCGGTGGCTAGGCGCGGCGGCGGGGCCGGGATCTTCAAGCCGATCCTGAACTGGCTGCGCAAGGGCCGGCGCTCCGGCGGCGGCGGTGGCCCCGGTGTCCCGGGGCGGCGCGGCCCCGGCACGCCCGGCCCGCACACCACGCCCCGGTACCCGCGGCAGAAACCCATGCTGGACAAGTACAAGCACGAGACGGACCCGAACCACCCGGCGAACCCGTTCCCGGGCCGGTCGGTGCGCCGCCTCAACGACGCCGAACGCGAGGCGCACCGCGTGTTCATCGACGGTCAGGGCAACCTGCGCCGGGCGCGCGACGGTTCGCTCTACGACACGCAACAGGGCACGTCGGCGTGGGGCGGCGGGCGCGCGATCTTCGTCATGGACGGCCGTGGCAACATCTACGCGTCCAACCACCACGCGCCCGGCCAGTTCCACCACTCGTCCCTGGCCGGCGGGCACCCGGTCGCGGCGGCGGGCGAACTGTCGGTCACCAACGGCCGCGTCAACTACGCCACCGCCGCGAGCGGCCACTACCAGCCGGGACCGGAGCACATGTCCAACCTGGCCCAGGAGTTCGGCCGCAACGGCATCCGCCCACCGATCTGGGACTTCCGCGGCCCGCACCCCGGCGGCCGCCCCCTGTTCGCCTGACCCGTGAGGACCCCCGCCATGGCCATCGAGCACCGAGCCGAGCTGAACGCCGTCGTCTACGGCCTCTTCCGCGCCCCGAGCCTGGACCGCGAGGTCGCGGCGAGCATGGTCGAGGCCATGATCGCCCGCGAGTACTTCGTCGACGGCCCGGAAGCCTACGAGAAGGCCCTAGCCCAGGCCCTGAGCCAGCCCGACCCGGTGACCGCCGACCTGGAACCGCCGTACGGCGAGGCGGAGGTCCGGGCGTTCCTCAAGCTCGTGCACGAGGAGCTGGTGAAGCAGAAGCCGTGGCGGTAGACCCACCACTTCGGTCCGCCGCACCGACCGACGGCCCCCGTCAGCCCCCGCTCCGCCCGGTCGGCGGGACGGCTGGCACCGCTCCTCCCCGCGTTTGCAGGGGCCCCGGGGAGACGTACCTCCGGCTGCGCGGTGACGTGGCCCTCGCCGAACAGCGTCGCGAGTTGATGACCGCCGTCGCCGCGACTTGACCGCGTCCGGGCACTCGGCGACGGTGCGCGCGGCGGAGCCCGGTGGTGTCGAGTGGAGCATCACCATCGGCGCGCCGGCGGACACACCCGACCGGTGACCGGCGGCTCCGGTTCGGCGCGGGAGCACCGGGACACCGCTGAGCCGGGCGACCTGTACCGCGCCCACCAGCCGACCCTGGAGGCGTTCGTCCGCAAGCGCGTCGCGGACCCCTCGGTCGTCGACGACCGACGCCGAACCGCTCCTGCACCACGAGGCGGAGACGGAGAGCGGGTCCGGACAGGCGACCCATGCCGTCGACCGGCAGTTGGACCTCCGGGCGGCGTTGGACGACCTGCACCCGGACGTGCGAGGGTCCTCGTGCTGACGATCACCTCCGCGGGGGCGTCGAGGCGGTGCTGGCGCGGCTGGCGACCCTGTCGGAGAGCGAGGTGCGCCTCCTCGACCCCCGATCCGCAGGTTCGACATTGATAGGGGTCTTCGTCGTTTCCTTGGTCGCGATGGTTGCGGAGCGATGTTCTCCGCAACATCCACTTGAAGCCTGTTGTGTTGCTCCTGGGCGCGTCAACCGCCGGTATCGCCGGTACGGCGAACCCAGTCGGCCACGCAAGGACCGGTTACGCCATCGCCGCTGTCGTTGCCGTGTTCGCCTTGGTCGCGGTGCATCTGATCACCCAGATCTCCGCACAACGCCGCGACGCCGAGACCCGTGAGCTGGTCGCGCGCTATTGCGCCGCCATCGAGAAGCGAAGCGGAACGCGATGGCGGGTGACCCGTTGGGCGCAGGAATCCGACATCGCGGCCAACGGCGACACCAGCGCGAAGATCGACTTCACCCTCGCGGTCGAAGCGGATCACGTCGACTTCGTCAGCTTCACCGACAGGGTGAACTGGGACTGGCCGGCTCGCCACCGGTCCCGGGTGAGGGTTCGGGTGGAGGCGGTGGACGCCAACGAGCGCAGCCATGTGCGTTCAACGGTCGTCTGGTTGAGCGCTACCACGATGAAGGTGCTGGTGCACTTGGACGAGCCGTTGGCGCGGGGCAGCGTCTGTCGGGTTCGGGCAACTGTCGACTGGCCGGCGAAGTGCGCACCGCTGATGAAGGCGGCACGCGCGGATGAACTGCTCGCCAGTTTCGGCTCGGACGTCGAAGAGATCGCGCAACGGGTCACGCTCCCGGCGGGATTCCACGTTCGAGTCGAGCCGGTGGGGGTCGGTCAGGGCATGGGCGAGTACTCGGCGGTCACCGGGTTGGACGCCTCCGGCCGGACCTCCGTCCGACTCGTCGCCCGCGCGGTGCCGGCGTACCGGAAAGTCGGGGTGCGGCTGGACGTGGTGTGAGCACGGGCCTACCGCGGTCGCGGTAGGTGGCCGGTTTCTGCGGCGGGTGTGGCAGTTCGGATTGTCTGCTCGTGCGGGACGATCTTCGGGGGACCGGTCGGCATGATCGGCGTCAACGGAGAACGTTGAGCTGGGAGGACATCATGTCGCAGGTTGTCGCCGCCGCGTCCGCGTTGGGCGAGTGGTCCGGGGTGGTTCTCGCGCAGTCCGCCGACCCCTACGACCTCACGCCCGGGCGCGCCTGGTCGTTGGTGGGTGCGGTGGTCGGGGTGGTCGGCTTGGTCGCCGGGATCGTGGCTCTCGTGCGGGCCCGGCGGGGTGCTCTGGTCGCCGTGGGGGCCGGGGTGGTCGCCGTGGGTGTGGGGATCTGGGTCGTGTCGGCTGCTCAAGGTGGGCCCGGCGCCGGGTACGGGATCGTGGGCGGGTACATCGACCTCGTGGTCGGGGTGGTGGCCATCGTGGTGGGCGGGCTGGCGGTAGCCCGGAGTCGGCGGGTGACGGCTCAGGTGTAGTGCCGGCCGACCATCTCGATCAGCGCTGTGACGTCGGCGTCGACCATCGGCGCACCGGTCATGCCCATGCGGTGCAACAGGGTGCCGACGACGACGTCGATGAGGAACAGCACCCGGTGCTCGGGTTCGCCCAGCGCCTCCTCCAGCGCCCGCCGGTACGGGTCCTGCAGGCGGGTGGCCAGGACCTCGCGCAGGGCCGGGTCGCTGACGGCGTCCACGAACACCCCCGCGAACGCCGCGCCGACGCCCGGTTCGCCGACCTTGGCCGCGATCCAGCGGATGGCCGTGGCGATGTCCGACGCCCGGTCCTCGCCCCGCACCGGCACCGGGCCCAGCGCGTCCACCAGGCAGTCGGCGATCAACGCCCCCTTCGACGGCCAACGCCGGTACAGCGTCGTCTTCGCCACGCCCGCCGCCGCCGCGATGCGGTCCATGGTCGCCCCCGCGTAGCCCAGGTCGTGGACGGTCTTCAAGGTCGCGGCGAAGACCGTGGCGTCGATGCCGGCGCGGGGACGGCCGGGCGGCCGGGAGGAAGCGGTCACGGCCCCACCCTAGCGAGTTCCGCTACCATCGGTTTCGATACTGCCGGTAGCGAAAAAAGGAGGGGTCATGACCACCGAACGTCCGCCGTGGGGCATCCGGGTGCTGGCCGCGCTGGGCGGGCAACCCGACTGGCTAGGGCTGACCGCCGAGGAGTTGGCCGCGATCCGCGAGGCGGAGAACCGCAAGCGCGCCTCGCGCCTGGCCCGCGTGGTCACCGGGTGCCCCGAGCGCGGGGTGGACATCGCCTGGCGGGAGGTCGTGCCGGCCGACCGCGCGGTCCCGGTCCGGGTGCACCGGCCGGCGAACGGGAAGGACCTGCCGCTGGTGCTGCACGTCCACGGCGGCGGGTTCGTCGGCACGGCCGCGCAGTCGGACTGGGTCAACAGCCACCTCGCCGCCCGCCTGCCCGCCGTCGTCGTGTCCGTCGAACACCGCCTGCTCGACCACGCCACCGCCTTGCCCGCGGCGGCCGACGACGGCTGGGACGTGCTGCGGCACGTGGTGGAGCACGCCGAGGACTGGGGCATCGACCCGGACCGGACCGCGGTGTTCGGCGAGAGCTTCGGTGGCCTGATCGCCGCGCTCGCGGCACTGCGCGCCCGGGACGCGGGCCTGGAACTCAGGGCGCAGGTGCTCGTCAACCCCGCGCTGGACGTCAGCGAGACCGGGTTCGACCACCCGTCGTTCGCCCGGCACGGCGACAGCCCGACCCTCAGCACCGCGCAGATGCGGCTGTTGCGGCGGTTGGCCGTGCCGCCGGGCGTGGACCCGGTGCCGCTGTCCCCGCTGCGCTCCGCCGACCTGGGCGACCTGGCCCCGGCGCTGGTGGTGGTGCCGACCATCGACCCGGTCGCCGACCACGGCCGCCGCTACGTCGACCGGCTGCGCGCCGCCGGCACGCCCGCGCTGCTCACCGAGCACTTCGGGGCCACGCACGCGTTCCTGAGCATGCCGGGCGTCGTGCCGCAGGCGAAGGCGGCGCGCGCCGAGATCGTGGAGTTCCTCGGCGAGTGCCTGGGCGCGCCACTGGCGGCGCGGGGCCGGTGAGCCGCCCGTCGGCGCGACCGGTCACGGCCGCGCCGACGGGCGTCCACGGTGGACTACCGCTCGGTCACACGCACTCGTGCCCGATGACCTGCGGCTGCTCGAACGGGTTGGTCGGGTCCACGTAGCTGACGATGTGGACGCACAGGTGGTCGATGGCCGGGTTGGTCTGCGGGTAGACGTTCAGGTCCTGCCAGGTGTCCCCGGCATCGACCCAACGCGCCTCCCACGGGTTGCTGTCCGCCACGCCGCCCGCGAACACGGTCACGTCGACGTAGATGTAGCGGCGGTCGGTGCACTCGACGGTCCACCCGGCCTCTCTGGCCGCCGGGTTGGTGTGGATGTCCGTCGTGACGCAGCCCGCGGCGCTCGCGCCGGTGGTCGCGACCGCCGGTCCCGCGCCGGTCGCGAGCGCGCCGGCGGCCAGGGCCACGGCGGCCAGCGTCCGGGTGGTGTGCTTGCGGGCGTTGAACTTCCGCACTGGGCCTCCCCTTCCAGTATTGGTCTGGACCTCTCCGAGTCTGCCTAGCCCACCGGGGGCCCACCTACCGCCGATCGGGCGCGTCCACCGTCACACGTGGACGGGCTTGAAAATCGCCACCTCATGTGGCATGGACCAGATATGAGTCCACAGTGGACTGACGCGGTCACCCGGTCGGGATGAGCGCGGCACGGCCGGGGCGCGTGGCGCGAGGCCGGCGCGCGACCCGCGAGCACGCGGTGTGCGAGGCGGTCGGGCATCCCCTGGTAGCGCTCCCAGGCACCGGTCCCCGCCGTCGGGGCCCACGTGGAGGTCCGGTCGCGCACGTCGAGGCGCGGCTACCCGGGTGATCCCTTTACCAATCCTTTAGGGAGTGTGCGACACTGGTGGCGAGGGGAGTACTTCCCAAGCGTCTGACCGGTCAATACGGACACCCGTGCGTGTCCCCGGCAGGCCGCCCGCCGCGCGGGTGAAGGAGACCTCGGAGCACACCGTGCCCGAGGAGGTCTTGTGTCAACGTCCCCCGCGTCCACGCTCGTCCTGGCTGAGCCCGCCGCCCCGGTCGGCACCCCGGCGCTGTGGGCGATCAGCATCGTCGCGCTGGTCGCGCTGCTCGTCGTCGACTTCCTGGTCACCCGCCGCCCGCACGAGGTGTCGATGCGGGAAGCTGCCGCCTGGTCGGTGTTCTACCTGGCGCTGCCGGTGGCGTTCGGCGTCTGGCTGTGGTTCGACGCGGGCACCGACCGGGCGCTGGAGTTCATGACGGGCTTCGTGGTCGAGAAGTCCCTCTCGGTGGACAACCTGTTCGTGTTCATGCTGCTCCTGGCCGCGTTCGCCGTGCCGGCGGCGGTGCAGCAACGCGTCCTGCTCTACGGCATCGTCGGCGCGTTGGTGCTGCGCGGCGTGTTCATCGCGGCCGGCGCGGCGATGCTGGCGGCCGGGACCTGGGCGTTCCTGGTGTTCGGCGTGGTCCTGTTCGCCTCCGCGGTCAAGGTCGTCCGGCAGGGCGAGGCCGAGCCGGACATCTCCCGCATGCGGTCGGTCCGGCTGCTGCGCCGGTTCATGCCCGTCACCGACGACTACCGCGGGGCCAGGATGGTCGTGCGCGAGAACGGTCGGCGCGCCCTCACGCCGCTGGCGGTCGTCGTGGTGGCGGTGTTCGCCACCGACGTCGTGTTCGCCGTCGACTCGGTGCCGGCGGTGTACGGGATCACCGAGGACCCGTACCTGGTGTTCGCCACCAACGCCTTCGCGCTGATGGGGTTGCGCGCGCTGTACTTCGTGCTGCACGCGGCCCTGGCCAAGCTGGTCCACCTCAACCACGGCCTGGCGGTCATCCTCGCCTTCATCGGTGTGAAGCTGGTGCTGCACTGGGCGCACGGCATCTGGCCCGCGGTCCCGGAGATCCCGACGCCGGTCTCGCTGGCGGTGATCATCGGCACGCTCGCGGTGGTGACCTTCACCAGCCTGCGCGCCCGTCGCCGGGCCGACGCGTGACCTACTGGAAACCCCGGCCCGTCATCGGCACCAGGGCCAGCGGTTGGACGTCGGCGGCGAACGCGGTCGCCGACGTCGTGGGCTCCGGCAGCGGGATCTCCGGGTGGCTGAAAGCCCCTTGCGCGAACAGGTCCTCCATGAACAGGTCGATCTTCGCCTCGGTCAGCGACGGCATGGCGAAGACGTGCGCGAAGTGGCGCACCCCGCCCGTGGCGGTGGGCATCGGCTGGCAGGACAGGGACCACTTCGCGATGATCTCGTCGTTGGGCCTGCGGAACCGCACGGTCAACGCCATCGGGCTGCGGTCCACGAAGAGGCCGCCCTCGGGCAGCCGGTCCTCGCGGTCGAGGCGGTCCTCCAGTTCGCGCAGGGCGCTTTCCAGGTAGCGGGTCCGGCGCAGCGCGGCCACCGCCTCGGCCGCGTGCCCGCGCACCGACCTGGACGCCAGGTGGTTCCACAGCACCAGGGGCGACAGGCCGTTGCGGGAACCGGCGAAGGTCGTGTCCGGGGAGCCGGTGTAGGCCGGGGTGGCCGCCGGCTCCACCCGGAACTTGTTCTTGGTCATGAAGATCCCGCACGGGAACGGCGCGCCCGCCCACTTGTGCCCGCTCATCACCAGCGAGCCGACCACGTCCACGCCGTCCACCCGCAGGCCGAAGTCGAACTCGGGGACCTTGCCCTTGAGCTCCCGGCGCAGCGCCACGGCCAGTTCGCTGTGCTCGTCCTCCTCGGCCGCGTGGCGCAGAAACGGCATGATGCCCGCGCCCAGCGCGCCGTCCACGTGCACCCAGAAGCCGCGTCGCCGGTCGGTGCGGCCGGGTTCGAACTCGATCTCGCGTTCCAGCAGGCCGTGCCGGCGGAACAGCGGGACCAGGCGGGTGGCGACCTTCTCGATGTTGTCGTAGGCGCCCTTGAAGGTGGTGCCGAAGTTGAGCAGGAGCAGGATCGGGTGGCCGCGTTCGGCGAAGAACGCGACCAGCCGCTCCAGCTTGTCCACGTCGATCTCGCCGCTGCCGTCCGGGCCGCCCTTGGACGGCACCTCCAACGGCCACGGGCCGCCCAGCGGGCACTGGTCGGGGTACTCGGCGGTGCCGATCGCGCCGAACGTGTCGATCGCCAGCGTCCGCACGGCCTTGATCACCGAGTAGTGGGTGTCCTCGGAGTAGAACGCCACCGGGCGGTAGGCGTTGCGCGGGTCCGCGGCCGGTGAGCCGCCCACCCGGGCCGCCGGCGCCGGCGGCGCGGCCTGCACGTAGACCATCTGCGGGTTGGAACCGCCCGGGTCGCCGATCAGCTTGCGGCCCGACAGGTAGTCCCGGGCCGTGGCCAGGGCGTAGAGGTTGCCCTCGGTGGAGCCCATGGTGAGCACGTAACCCCAGTAGCTCTCGGGGTTCTTGCCGTCGTAGGGCCATTCCGCGCGCCACAGCTCGGCGTAGCGGTCGAGCACGGCCCGTTCGACTGCCTTCGTGTTGGGCTTGTAGTTGCCCTGCTGGAACGGGTCGCCGACGTTGTTGAGGTGGAAGTCCAGGAACCGGCCCAGGTCCTGCTGCGCGTGGCCGAGGTCCTGGTTGCCCTGGAAGCCCACCATGTGCTCGTGCTTGCCGACCAGGTAGGTCTCCAGCTTGGTCAGCGCGTGCTTGCGCTGCTGCGCGGTCAACCCCTCGGCGGGGATGAGGAAGTCGCGCTCGGTCGGTTCGTCCGAAGTGGACTGGTCGGCCGGCGCGGGGGTGGGGCGTTCCGGGCGGCGCGGCGCGGGTCGCGGGGTGGCGCGCACCCGGGTGTCCGGCGCCGGTGCCGCGGCGACGACGTCGAACTCCGGTGTCGCGGTGGCGTACTCCGGTGCCGTGCGGGCTTGCTCCGGTGCCGTGCGGGTTCGTTCCGGTGCCGTGGTGACCGGTTCCGGTGTGGCGTAGCCCGGCGGCGGGGCCGGTGTCGTGGTGCGTTCGGCGGGGGTGGGGGCCGGGATCGGGGGCGTCGTCCCCCACAGGCCCGTGTGTCGTTCCTCGCCGATGTGTCGGCTCATTGCGCTCTCCCGACCTCGATCCATCCGCCGCTCGACACTGCCACGGGCCGTTCGGGGGCACCGTGCCGCGACCGGCGGATTCGCCGGACCGTGTCGTGCCGTCACCCGGCTGCCGCAGCCGGCGGTCGCGGGACGTGAGCGGCGGTGTGGGTCGTTCGGCGGTCAACGAACCGGTGCGGTGCCGGTACGAAGGAGCTTCACGTGACTTGGGGAGGCGCTCGTGGGCGGTAGACGGTGGGTCGCTGTGCTGGTGGGGGTGCTGGCGGTGGTGCCCGGGGTGGCGTCGGCGGACGAAGGGGAGATCACGTTCGGTCCGCCCACGACCGTGTACGCGGGGTACGGCTCGTACGGGATCGCCGCCGGGGACTTCAACGGGGACGGGCGGCCCGACCTGGTGGTGGCGAACCGGAACGAGGCCGCGCTGGCGGTGCTGCTCGGCGACGGTGCCGGCGGCTTCACGCTGCGCAAGGAGAACACGCGCGAGCAGACGTGGGTGCCGGCCGTCGCCGACTTCGACCGGGACGGCAAGGTGGACCTCGCGGTGGCCGACGACCGCGGCGAACTCGTCCTGTTCACCGGACAGGGTGACGGCACGTTCGTGGAACGGGCGAAGCACGCGCTCGGCGGGGGCTACGGGCAGGCGATCGTGGTCGGCGACCTCGACGGCGACACCGACCCGGACATCGCGGTGGGCAGCTCGTCGGGCGGGGCGAAGCCCGCCGTGACGGTGCTGCTCAACGACGGCGCGGGCGCGTTCACCCGGATCGCGGCGGCCGGTTTCGGCACCTACAGCGACACCCTCGTCGGGTTGGCGCTCGACGACCTCGACCGCGACGGCAAGCCGGACCTGGTCACGGTGACCACGACCGAGCTGTGGGTGCTGTCGGGGCGCGGCGACGGGACGTTCGGCGCGGCGGGCACGCCGCTGTCCGGCGAGGTGACCGGTGCGGCGCTGGGGGACCTCGACGGTGACGGCCGGTCGGACCTCGTCCTGACGCTGGTCAACGCGCCGGGCGAGGTGCGCGCGGGCAACGGGGATGCGACGTTCGCCGCGCCGCGGGCGCTGGTGCTGACCACCGACCCGACCGTGCGGCGGCCGGTGGTCGCGGACCTCGACGGCGACGGCCGGCTGGACGTCGTCTCCACCAGCGGCAACGGGTTCTGGGTCGTGCGCAACCTGGGCGGCGGGGCGTTCGCGGCCCCCGTGCTGTTCTACTCGGAGCTGCCGAACCCGTACCTCGCGGTGGACCTGAACTCCGACGGGCGGCTGGACCTGGTGGACAGCTTGGTGGAGGTGCGGCTGAACACCAGCCCGGTGAACCGCCCGCCGGTCGCCGTGGACGACGCGTTCACCCGGCGGGCGTGGTCGTCCGCGCTGCGGGTGCCCGCGCCGGGCGTGCTGGCCAACGACACCGACCCGGACGGCGGGCCGCTCACGGCGCGACTGGTCGCCGGGCCCCGGCACGGGACGGTGACGGTGGCGGCCGACGGGTCGTTCGACTACCGGGCACGGTCGGTGCTGGCGGGGGAGGACTCGTTCACCTACCAGGTCGTCGACTCGGCGGGCGCGGTGTCGGCACCGGCGAAGGTGACCATCCGCGTGGGCTTCTGACGGACGTGGGCCGGGCCGTGGCGGCCCGGCCCCTTCCGTCCGCGTGACTGGACCGTTACAGTCAGTGTCTGGGAACGCTCCCAGACACGACGACGAAGGGGTTGTGGTGCGCGCTGCACTGGCGGCGATCGCCGCGCTACTCACGACGGCCGGACTGGTGGTGCTGGGCGGGCAGGCGGTGCGCGCCGCGCCCGCGTGCGCCGTGGACTACGTGCCCAACCAGTGGTCCACCGGGTTCACCGCCAACGTCAAGGTCACCAACCACGCCGCGCCGGTCAGCACGTGGACGCTCACCTGGACCTTCGCCGGCAACCAGGTCGTGACCAGCGCCTGGAACTCGACGGTGGGCCAGACCGGCAACCGGGTCACCGCCCGCAACGCCCAGTGGAACGGCGCGCTGGGCACCGGGGCGAGCGCCCAGTTCGGCTTCCAGGCCACCTACTCCGGCACGAACCCGACGCCGACCGACTTCGCGCTCAACGGCGTGCGGTGCAACGACGACGTCACCACGACCACCACGACCACGACTTCGTCGCCACCTCCCACGTGCTCGGGCGCTGTGGTCTGCGACGACTTCGAGGGCCACACCGGCACACCCGGTGCGCCGTGGACGGTCGGCGCGGCCAACTGCACGGGCCAGAGCACGGTCACCATCGACAGCACGGTGGCGCACGGCGGGTCCAAGTCGGTCCGCGTGGACGGCAAAGCGGGCTACTGCAACCACATCTTCCTCGGCGCCGCGTTGCCCGGCGGCACCACGCACGGCCGTTTCTACGTCCGCCACACCACGCCGCTGCCCGCCGCGCACGTGACGTTCATGGCGCTCAAGGACTCCGCCGACAACGGCAAGGACCTGCGGATGGGCGGCCAGAACCAGGCGCTGCAGTGGAACCGCGAGTCCGACGACGCAACGCTGCCCGCGCAGAGCCCGCAGGGCGTGGCGCTGAGCAAGCCGCTGCCGACGGGGACGTGGACGTGCGTGCAGTTCACCGTCGACCCGACCGGCAGGCTCAGCACGGCACTGGACGGCCAGGACGTCACGGGCCTGCAGGTGGACGGCGTCCCGACGCCGGACGTGGACCAGCAATGGCTGGCGCGGACCGGTTGGCGGCCGAACGCCGTGGACGTGCGGCTGGGCTGGGAGAGCTACGGCGACGGCGCGGACACGCTGTGGTTCGACGACGTGGCCTTCGGCTCCCAGCCGATCGCCTGCTGACTCGACGGGCGGTGGCGAAACCGAACCCGGCTCCGCCACCGCCTCCCAAACCGTGCCACCGCCCGCAACCTCGCCACCGCCGCCACCACCGCCACCGAGCCGCGCTCCCGAGCCGCCGCCCCCGGGTCGCCGAGCTGCCGCCGCCCCCAGGTCGCCGAGCTGCCGCCGCC